>JAEEII010000141.1 GCA_016281295.1 Bacteroidales bacterium | reverse complement strand
TCCTCAGGAAGATTCACCTCTTGTGGCTCCCAACCCGTATGAAACAAACCCACCATCAAATCAGGATGTTCCTTCTCGCGAATCCTTTCCACCCAAAACTTTGCAGACGACTCAGACTGTTCAAATCGAAGACCTGGACGCAGACGTTCAGGAACCCAGGTAACCACGTATGGCGTGAGCAAACCCAGCACCGCAATCTTGAATCCATCACGGTTCAAAACCACGTAGGGCGTGAAATAAGGTTCGTTGGTGCTTTCGTCAATGACATTGGCACAAATAACCGGCATGGTCAACTCCGAGAAAAACCGGTCGAATACCGATTTACCAGCCTCAATATCATGGTTCCCAACTCCCACCACATCGTAAGGAAAATAGTTCAAAAAAGCCGAGGCGATATTGGGATGAGAGGCATCTTTATTTGAAAAATACTGATAAGGAGAACCTTGCACTAAATCACCGTTCTCAAAAAGAAGCAGGTGATCGCCAAGTTCATCCTTCATCCGACGCAACAGAGAAGCATCATTGGCGAACTCAATATAAGAACCGTGAGTATCAGTCGATTCAACCATAGTGAGATGGCAGGTTTTGTGGGAGCATGAGAGGTTCATCATGGCAAAAAACAAAAAAAGAAAAGCGATTCGTTGCATAATTAATATCCTAAGAGGCCGTAAAATTAGGCATTTTTGATTTTTTTTGAAAAAAAACATTGCCATAACCCAACAAAATGCTATTTTTGTAGCTCGATTCCAAGTCTGAGAAACCCATGGCCGACATGAGCATCATATTGTCCGAGATTGAGGTCAAGTTGAGGAAACTCATCGATGCCCAACAGCAGCTAATGGAAGAGAACAGACGTTTGGCAAGTGAAAACCAATCGCTTAAAGAACAAAACGAGGCTTTGGTTCAAACAAGCCAGGAGTTGCGAGATAAAATAAATAAAACCACAATTGTTAACGCACTTGGTAACAACGAGGAAGAGATTAAAGAAGGAAGAAAGCTCATCAGGGAATTGATAAAGGAGATTGATCAGTGCGTTTCGATTTTGAACACGAAAGAGTAAGAGAGATACAAAGTCAGCGGCATGGAAGAGATTACGATCAACATTGTCATAGCCGACAGGTCATATAAGTTGACGGTGGCACGCGCTGACGAGGAAAAGGTGAGAAAGGCCGCGGCATTGATCAACGAGAGGGTGAAGTCGTATTCAAAGCATTACGCTTTCAAAGACGTGCAGGATCTGCTGTCGATGACCGCGCTGCAATTTGCCACCTCAACGGTGAAATATGAATCGGAGCTTGCTTTTCGTGACCAGAATTTGGAACAAAAGCTCAACGAACTTGACTCCTTGCTGAGCGAGCAATTATAGCTGTTCTTTGAAAATATAGATTCTGTCTGTCCGAACGCATCAGGTAAACTCAACATAAAAAACAACATCAATAGGTTTACTCGTGTCCTGCAAAAACAGGCCTCATCCTCTTCGGAGGAGCACTTTGGTGCCGGTGGACGTTTGCGCAACGCGGAGACCATAAGCGTATCTTAAGGGGTTTACTCTTATCCCTCAGGACAGACAGATCTTTTTTCCCTCCCCTTGTCACCGAGTAAAACAGAAGTAAAATGTTATTACTCAACGCCACCTTATCCATTATCATCCCTATTGCCGCCCTAATTGTGGGGTTGGCTGTAGGTTATTTCATCACCTCCACCCTTCTTAGAAAAGCAGTCACAAAGGAGGCCGACGCTTACCTTGAAGAGGCAAAAGAGAAGGCGGAAGTCATCAAGAAAGAGCGCATCTTACAGGCAAAAGAGAAATTCTTGCAGATGAAAGACGAGCACGAGAAAGCCTGCAACGAACGTAAACGTGAGCTCCAGAAGACCGAGAACAAAGTCAACCAGATGCAGCAACAGGCCAACCAGAAAATGGAAGAAATCCAACGGAAAAACAAAGAAATCCAAAATGCCCAGCAGAATCTGAACAACCAGCAGGAAGCACTCACTAAACGAAAAGCCGAACTCGACCATATCTTTGAGGAGGAGACCAAGAAACTGGAGACCATCTCCGGACTCTCCGCCAAAGACGCCAAGACGCAACTCATCGAGTTGATCAAGGACGATGCCAAAGCCGAAGCCATGGTCTATGTGAAAGAAATCACCGAAGATGCCAAGATGACCGCCCAGCAGGAAGCCAAGAAAGTCGTGCTGGAAACCATCCAACGAACGGCTGCTGAGACCGCTATCGAGAACACTGTCAGCGTGTTCAACATCGAGAACGACGAGATAAAAGGACGCATCATTGGTCGTGAAGGCCGTAACATCCGCACCCTCGAGTCACTTACCGGTGTGGAGATCATCATCGACGACAGCCCCGACGCCATCCTGCTCTCAGGCTTCGACCCAATACGACGCGAGATCGCACGTCTGTCACTCCAAAAACTGGTCACCGACGGACGCATCCACCCCGCACGTATCGAAGAAGTGGTTCATAAAGTGGAGAAACAAGTGGAACAAGAGATCATTGAGACTGGAAAACGCACTGTCATCGACCTCGGCATCCACAACATGTCAGCCGACCTCATCAAGATGATCGGACGCATGAAATACCGTTCTTCCTACGGCCAGAACCTGTTGCAGCACTCCATCGAGGTGGCCAAGCTCAGTTCGACGATGGCCGCAGAACTCGGCTTGAACCCGAAGACCGCCAAACGCGCCGGTCTGCTCCACGACCTTGGCAAGGTGGCCGAAAACGAAGAAGAGCTGCCGCACGCCATCTTAGGTATGAAAGTCGCCGAAAAGTTCAAAGAAAAACCTGATGTTTGCAATGCCATCGGTGCCCACCACGATGAGATCGAGATGGAGACCCTCATCGCCCCCATCGTGCAGGTATGCGACGCCATCTCTGGCGCTCGTCCTGGTGCCCGCCGTGAGGTTGTCGAGGCCTACATACAGCGTCTTAACAAGCTGGAAGAGATGGCCATGAGCTACCCAGGCGTGGTCAAGACCTACGCCATCCAGGCTGGTCGTGAACTCCGCGTCATCGTGGGAGCCGACAAGGTCAGTGACCAAGACGCCGACCGTATCGCCTACGACCTGTCGAAACAGATCCAAAACGAGATGACCTACCCAGGCCAAATCAAGATCACTGTGATCCGCGAGACACGCGCCGTGAGCTTCGCTAAATAAGGAAAAAACGACAGATTTTATATTGATGAAGAT
>JAEEII010000140.1 GCA_016281295.1 Bacteroidales bacterium | reverse complement strand
CTGTTCCTCTACGGAATCCCGCAGCAGGCAAAAACACAGCACCATTGGGTTCCAGATAGGCATCGAACTCCCAACCTAACAGGCTGTTACTGAGGAAACTTGCCTGCGATTGGTTAACATTGTTCAGGTTAAAGAAAGAAGTCGACCATGCATCAGGCAACAGAATCACTCCGTTGACACCTTCCACATTAGCCTTGGCATAACGGATACCCGAAGAGGTGTTCCTCTCCTGGAACAGATAACCCCATTCCTCAACGGTCAACGTTCGCCAAGAATGGGACTGTGCGCCCTCCTCCTCTAAGTCAACTCCATATCCCCAATCAGCTTGTCCCGTTTGATCAAACAAATTGCAGGTCTCCGAACCGTATGCCCAATACAGATCCGTTTGCTCTGTGGTCGACCAAGGCTGATAACACACCGCGCCATGTTCATAACCACTGGTACCCCATCCGAACAAATCAATCCAACCTGAATACTGAGCTGAGATATTGGAGTTGTCATCGCCGATAAGCTCATATTGGCTTCCATGAAAACCCCAATAATGGTCCGAGGCCTGATAAATTAGATTTCCTTGTGAGAACCAGACCTGCTTGTTTTCGCCCACGGTGAACAAGCCATTGATGGCTCCCAAAGGAGGTTCCAGCTCCTCTTCGGTAGTAAAGCTCAGCACTTCGCCATAGCCTATCCCTTTACTGTTTTTTGCGTAGGCCCGCACATAATAGGTGGTATTAGGCTCCAAGTTGACCATATCCACTTGATACTCACCCAGTCCATTGCCGTTAGCATAGACCCAGCTGGTGATATCAGGATTGGGATGGGTACTCCAACAGACCCCACGTTCAAACACCTCTGCTCCACCATCTTCATGGACAGTGCACAGACAGACAGCTGCCGATATTGCCACTCCCGTCACCTCCAAAGTATGCACGATTGGCAGATTCACTTCGATGCCCGTGCTAAAAGAAAGTACCGCGCCATAACTCACACCCATGCCATTTCTGGCATACGCACGAGCATAGCAAGTAGTGAAAGGAGGTAATCCTAAAAGCTTGCAAGTGTATTCACCCAAACCTCCTTCTTCGTGTGAAACCCGATGATCCTCAACCGTAGGATCCCCATAATCATTCCAACAGACGCCGCGCTCCGTGACGGGATCGCCACCATCGCCAAGCACCCGCGCTTTGACACGGAACGAGGTGCTGTCAAGAGGAAGCACCTCCAATGTCTCAACCACGGCTTGCACCGCAAGGGTTCGGAAGGAGTCAATCTCCGTAAGAAAAACCGTTGATGCACCGTAATCGACCAAATATTGATAATAATACAAGAAGCCAGGCTCTAAGCTGTCGATCATCACCGAAAAAGTCTGACCCGACACGGTGACAGGATAATCATCTGAACCATGCAGATGAGCATTTTTACTCAAACGCAAACTCATAGCTTCCACCTTGCCCTCGAAAGAAAACTGCCCTTCAATGGACACCCTGTCCGTTCCGACCGTCACCTTTTCTTTTTCTTTTAACAATTGGAAATGCGACAAGCTTGGATCTGTGTCCTTTACGCAGGACGCCAGCAAAGCTACTAAGATAAATAGGAATGTTTTTTTCATTTCAGTATTTTATTATTATGCTTTTTTCATTACCTCACCCCCCGGCCCCCTCTCCACAGTGGAGAGGGGGAGCGTTCTACCCGGGGGCCTACCGAGATTAAACCCCTAACAGGGTAGCTCCCTCTAAATTCTAAATTCTAAATTCCTAAAAACAAACTCCCACTCCGATCTTGGCCTCCACATTTTGGAAGCGGGTGGTTACCGCCTCAGCGGAGAACACGAAGCCTTTCCAATGCCACTGAAGTCCCGCGGAGACTTCCAGGCCAGAGACGCTGTAACCATCGTTGCGAACCCAGACACCGTCCTCGGTCTCCCAGCAGAGTGACCGGATGCCATAACCTAAACCCAAACGGGCAATCCAAGGTCCCGAAAGACGCATCAAGCCACCGCCCATCACCGAGAAACGCATTTTGGAAACCGCTCCCGAATAACGGGGAAGATAACCTTCCTCTATAAAACCATTCTTGTCACAATGCGCTTTCTCGCCAAAACCGGAAAAGCTGCCGTTACTCATCATGCTCACAAACCAACCAAAACGTCTCACCTGCCCCGCACTGAAACCCATAGCCCCTTGAGGATAAGAGGCATACGATGCATTCAAAGTGACAAATGATTCTTTCGGCCAGCGTTCTTTCAACTTAAGTATCAGTTTGAACCGAACCATCTCACTGTCAAACGAGTCGGCATCCATCTCTTTCAACACATCCCATACGATGCGGTGACCGCAACCCGCTGTCACGCGGCTCACATCACCACTCACCTGCTGAAGAGGACCCCGATAGGTCTCACCGCCATCCAAGGAGACATAAAGCCTCACCACGTCGGCATCCAAAGCAAGGTCATATTCTACCACAATAGACTTATCTTGAGCATAAGCCCTAACAACCTCGGTGTGCATCTGAGCTTGCGACGTGGCAGCCATCAAGCAACAAACTAAAGCGATCAACAAACCAATCTTTCTCATCGCTACACCTTATTTAATTATTATATTTCTCCATTCATTCAAATCCCTGCTGCCTGTAAACCCAGGATGCTGCACCTTGGGCAACTCCAACGAGGAAACACGAATGACATTCTCGTTAATATAATCGGCCAGCTCACCCACGGTTAGCGTCCCCTGGCTCTCCTTCAGCTTCTTTAGCAGGAAATAGGTAAACAAACCATGTGATTTCTCTTTATAGGTGTTCGCGGTCTCGTTACCTTGTGCCGCGGTGAAAGCCACGGCATTACCTTGAAGCGTGCCTGCCTTGGAGTCCACGGCGACACCCCTGCTCTCCACGAGCATGCCCCCATCACGGTTGGCACCGCTAAAACAGGCATCCACAAAATAAAGGACTGACTCGGCGCCAGCATTGCCCAGCTCGGCATAAAGCTGATCCAGGCTGTAGCTCGACTCGAGGTTCTCGGCATAGCCATCCACGGGCAGCAGATAGGAACTCCTACTCATCTCATCGGGGATGCCATGACCAGAATAATAGAAGATAGCCCTGGCCTCACCAGGATAGGCTTGGAGGATGTTTTTCAGCCAATCGACCTCAAACCTAAGGTCATTAAGCGTGGCGTCCATCCTCAGATGGATGTTGCTCTCAGGGATACCCAGCACCTGGACGCAATACTCCTTGAACATCTCTCCGTCATGGATGGCAAAAGGCACATCCTGCTCGCGGTGGTATTCTTCGTTGGCGATGACCACCACGAAGGTATTGTCATCGACCTGATTCGCAAGCGGAAGATCCATATCCACATCAGAAGGCTCCACGCCTTTATGATATTTACTGATGTGGAAACTGAACACTGGTGACTCCACCTCGATCAAGCTCTCACCATCAGGCATCAAGAACAAGTCATCATACCAAAGAGTGCTTAACTCATAATAGCGGCTGCGTGCCTGTTTGACTTTTCCTTTGGGAGCCATGAGGATGCTCAAGGTGTCGTTTTCTGTCAGTGTCCAGCGCCGTGTCACATGCACATTCACCACCTCATACCCTTTTTTCCTCACCTCAAGGCCTTGTATCACATCACCTACATGATGCTTGCGGAAACACAATCGGAACAAGCCTTCTGAGTCACTCATAGTGGGCTGGCAGTCGTGTTCCGAGGGTATCGTGATGCATACGCCAGCAATTCGATGCGCTGGATCATCGGCCTCCACCACACGGCCATATTGCACCACCTGCCCGAAAAGCGAACCGGCAAGCAACACCAATATCATCAATAAGAGTCTCATGGTCTCACCTCCTTCTCCAAGCTAATCAACCATGGCTCAGTCGCAGAGGGTCTGTATAAAGCATCCCATGACTGATAGCCTTCTTTGCTGATGAGTACCCGTTGGGTGGCATCCTGTTTGTCGTAAGGGATTTCTATCCTGAACCTTCCAAGGCTGTCGGTGCTGACAGACACGTCAAGCAAGCTCACTGCGGCTCCCACGACAGGCTGTCCGGTCTCGAAATCGACCACTCTGCCAAACACCACCCCCAGTTCGTCGGAGCGTTTGGCACGCAGCTCGACAGAAGGCTGAACTTTCAGCACGGTATCGATGGTTTGATAGCCTTCCGCTTCAAAGACCAGATGCACTGGCTTGCGTCTCATGCGATACGGGATGTCGTTCAGGAACACCGTCGGACGCTCAGCATCCACGGTGATTGTCTGAAGAGCGTTGCCAGCGTATTCACATTGCAACACACCGCCTTCAAAAGGCAATGCGGGAATCGCATAGGCTTTATCCTCTACCACGTTGACCTTCATCTGCAAAGGTGTTATCCACCTCCAGACCAACAAGGCAAGCACGGCCAAGAGCACAAATACAATCGTGCCAATGAGATAAAACCTTCTCTTGGCCCGCTTGTACCCCATTTCATATTTGGCCAGGATCACAGCATCCATGGCATCCTCGTGCTCCGACAAGTAAAGCTCTACCGCCGACTTCTCCAAGTCAGTCAGTTTGCCCTCAAGATAACAAGCCAACAGCTCGTCTGTGATTTCAATGTTGTTCTTTTTCATCTGTCCTTTCCTTTCAACTTTTGTTTAACCGCCATTTTAGCTCTCTTGATGAGGTTATACACCGCGATGACCGTACATCCAAGCTCTTCAGCTATCACCTCCGCCTTTTTCCCTGCCAGCGTTCCCAATAGGGCCAAACGCTCACGAGGCTTCGGCAAAGTCTCGATGACACGATACAACTCAATCTTCGAAATATCGTCGAGAAAGTCGTATTCATCGGGTATATCATCCCCGTCTTCATTAATTAGAGCGTCCAACTGTTCTGTATTAGTCAGAAAAAACAGTTTTTTTTTCGAAAAAAATCGAATGGCGACCACAGAGAGCCAAGTATTGAGCTCAGAACGGAACTCAAACTGACGCAAACGCCGCCAATCGTCCTCACTAAGATAAAGATATAACTCGGTAATCAGCTCCTCTTTCTTACCTTGAGACTGAAAGATAGTCTTGATGATATGGGAAAACATCTTGTCACATCGGTGAAAGAAGACATACTCCACCGCATCACTATCGTTTGCGAGGAGCATGTCCACTATCTGACGATCCGATAAACGATCTAGTTTATGATATTTCCGTCTTCCCATGGAACATAATTCAGACGGCAAAAATAGTTAAAAAAAGAATACCAACGAATTATTTCCTCAACTCTTTCACAAATTCTATTATCATATCCAACACTTCTGGAGAAATTGTCTCATCGATATTCATATATTCATCAGGTGCTCCTGTCTGACAATGCTGGAAGAGATGGTTCAATTCGGGCAGCTCATGAAGGATGAGGTTCGTCTTGCCGTGTTCAGCGATGATTTTCTCATAACCCGGCAAGTTTTGTGAGGCCAGTACCTGGAGGTCCTTCGTGCCGTTCAGCAACAAGGCGGGACAATTCGTCTTCACGATAGCCTCTGTAGGATCATACTTCAGGAAATAATACATCCAAGGCATCGTGATTTGGCTCAAGGTCTGTTCGGTCAGCTCCTCGTTGTAACCCCAACTCTGCAACTTCAGTCGCATCAGGCTGTCGGCTTCCTCACGGCTGGCAGAGGCGGCGACGATGTCGAACAACTGCGCATTGGAGTTCGTGGAAAATCGGACAAGCTCTTCGGTCATCCCTGAAGCTCTCAGTATGGCGGCTTGTTGAGCTTTAAGCACCTCGATGCCGTTCACCGAGGTGCCGGCCAAAGAGACCAGGAACGACACTTCGGGACGGCGCGCCGCTACCATGAAGTTGATAATGCCCCCTTCGCTGTGTCCCAAGATACCCACACACGAAGCATCAATGTGATTTTGTTTCCGAAGGAAGTCGAAAGCAGCCTCCGCGTCGTAAGAGAAATCGAGGGAGGTGGCGTTCTCCAACTCACCAGTCGATCCGCCTATGCCACGGTCATCGTAGCGTAACACCGCGATGCCATGACGAGCGCAATAATCCGCGATGACCCAGAAGGGACGGTGATTCATCAGCTCCTCGTCGCGGTTCTGCTGTCCGCTGCCCGAGACAAGTACCATGGCGGGGAAAGGTCCTTCGCCTTCGGGGACGGTCAGCGTACCCACCAAGGTGTTGCCTTCTTTATCATTGACAAAACGCACCTCCTCAATCCGATAGGGAAATGGCGGCTGTGGATCTTGTGGACGAGTCTTCTTAGCTTCTTTCGTCCCTTTTTGCAAATTCAAAGGGAAAGACATGCCATGTTGCGTGAGGGTGCCTTCAATGCCGCTTTCTTTCAGCATTCCCAAATAAGAGGCATTCAACGCAGACATCGTCAAGGTTAATTGGTTGTCATGAAACACGGTCTCATCCACTGGAACGCCGTACGCCCCTTGGGCAGGGACATCCAAAGTGGCAGAAAAGCCATTTTCAGTATTCGTGATGTCGAAAGCCATTTCCAACTTTTGACCACCAAAGTTGACTTCACCTTTCCAATAGCCCTCTATTTGGGCATTGGTCAGCTTTGCAATAAAGCTTAATACAATGATTAAAATAGTGATTCTTTGATACATAATAATAGATTTTTT
>JAEEII010000139.1 GCA_016281295.1 Bacteroidales bacterium | reverse complement strand
CGCAGTCATGGCAAGCTGTACGCAGGGAAAATATTGCGTGCAGGCAAAAACTGACTGGACGGAGCCTACAAATCTGTACGCGCTCATGGTAGCAGAACCTTCGGAGAGGAAGTCGGCTGTTATAAGCTTGATGGTAAGGCCGGTCAATCTCTTTGAAATGGAATACAACAAACAGCGTGCTGCCTCGTTTGAAAAGAACCGGATGCAGAAACGGATTCTTGAAAAACGGCAACGTGCCATAGAGGACAAGGTAGCCAAAGGAACAGCCGAAGAAAGTGAACTCGATTCCATTGTGGAGGAGATAGCGCGGTTCAAAGAACTATCGCCCATGCAGTTATATGTTGACGATATAACGCCGGAGAAACTCATCTCTGTGATGGCAGACCATGATGGTATTGCCTCCGTGATTTCTGCGGAGGGCGGCATCTTCGACCAGCTTGCCGGAGGAATGTATTCCAAGGCGGTCAACATTGATGTGTTCTTAAAGGGACATGCCGGCGATAGTATCCGCATCGATCGAATCGGAGGCAACAGTGAAAGCATTGAACCCCCGGCGCTGACATTACTGTTCGCAGTACAGCCGAATGTGCTGGCAGGACTAATGCAGAATAATACATTCCGCGGTAGAGGATTGACGGCGAGATTCTTGTACACCATGCCTGCCACCTATGTTGGTAGCAGGAAATATCGTACTGAGCCAATACCCAAGGAAGCCGAACAACAGTATTATTCCCTGATTAGCAATCTGCTGGACGAGGAAAGCAATCCAACCGTTGACGCGCCGGAAATCATTACACTGACTGACGAGGCTGATAAGATGCTGGAAGCGTTTGCCACAGAACTGGAGCCAAAGTTACGGACAGAGTACCTGGACTTCTCGGACTGGGCAGGAAAGCTTTGTGGTGCCATTGTTCGTATCAGCGGTATCCTGTGCCGGGCAGAGAAAAAAGGTTGTTACGAATTTTTGAAGGAACCAGATCCGCTGGTTGTGGACGGTGAAACGATGCAGCGAGCAATTGCCCTGGGGCGATACTACACGGAACACTCAAGAGCTGCCTATCTTCTGATGGGCGCTGACCCTGTGGTTAAGAAGTGCAAATATGTAATGAAAGCTATACAGAAAGCCGGACAAACGGAACTGAGCAAGCGAGACATCATGCGATTATGCCGTGGTTTCAAAAGAGCTGATGAACTTCAGCCTGTATTGGACAGGCTGTGCGAATACGGATACATGGCACTAAAGCCGGGTGAAACGAAGAACGGCAGCGGAAGGCCTGCATCACAAAGCTACATGGTCAATCCTGCTGTGTTCAAACCTTGACAGGCGGCAGAAGGATTTTGTCCTTTCTGTCCGTTCTGTCCCGGGGACAGAGATAAAAAGACTTGTCCTTTACGTCACATATTCATATAGTTCCCCATTTTCATCATTTAATTTATTTATTTGATGTATATAGATGCTGTTTAAAGTATCTGGCTATGGGACAAAAAGGACAGAAAGGACAGTTTCAAATTTTGGAAGAAAGGAGGAAAAGCCTATAGAGAGGTGCCCGACTATCAAGGAACTGGAAAAAAACCTTGGTAAAGATTACCGGATTACTATCATCGACTGGGAGAAGGTTCTGTACCGGGATTTTGGTAACGGTTTCAATGTTGAAATCAGTGGTGTAAGCCGTGCGAATTCCAGGAAACCCGCCACAATCTATCTTTGGTTCGGAGACAAACTTACCAACTGTGTGATAGCCGAAACCGTCAAAGGTGTTGGTCGAAGCGCTGATGCCATTGATAAGGCTGTGAATGAACTTTACGAGTATTCACAGAAGTTGATTGCCAAAGGCTATGCCAACAGGGATAGCCAGTTTAAAATGAAACACCTATGTTATGAAGGAGGAATTGGATTATGAATTATCCACTTTACAAAAACAAGTATGACCCCAAACTGCTTTACCCGATTAATTCGTGGTACTCTGATGAATATTGCAGAGACCATTGCAGAATGTACCTCTCCACGGAATTTGTGGAAGACAACTGGAGTCATAAGCTCCACAGATATTACAGGCTTCATGCTTCGGAACCGCACACCATCGATATGTCGTTGGGATATGAAATTCAGTGCCCGGAATGCAAAAGGCGCAAAATGCGGCTGATGGGCAGGAGCCTTAACGCACATGATCTGGGGTTGTACTACTGCCCGGAATGCGACAAAGACAGAAGCCACTTATAACCAAGAGGCCCCGGTTATGCCGGGGCTTCTCACTTAATGGTGTTGGTATCACAGTTTGTGATGCCGGAAAGGAGAAAGAGCATGAAACAGATTAAGTTATTTGGGGTTGCAGGGGACATTCCGTTGGAACATCTCAAGGCAGAAGACTTTACCGATGATAATTACACCGGGCGCCTGGTGATGCGGCACCCGAACGGAATGCCTGCCATCCTCATGGACAGCAAGAAGCCGGTTCCATACCCATGGAAGATTGTGTATGGGAGTACCAGCCTGCATTTTCAGACACGGAAGGAAGCGATGGATTACTGTCATGAACGCTTCTACACCTATATCAAACCCCGGAAGTTAGTGTGACCCCCAGGGGGAGTAAAAATCTCTAAAGGCCCTTCGCATCAGACCGGGCGGGGGGCCTCACGCTTAAAAACGCGGTTTCAAACGGGGTAATAGGCCCCATATTGTAAGAATTGGAGGAAAATAGCATGATTTCTAACATTTTAAGCCATCATGAGTTCTGGAACCGGATGCAACACCATCCAAAAAAGATTTATGATTTTAAAGGCCAGCGGCATGGGTTCTTTGATTCGTACTTCCTGCCGGAAGGTTCCGACAAGAAATACAGGGCTGCGTTAAAGACAGAGAGCCTGTTCCGTAACATCTGCACTGTACTTCCCGGACCCAAGGGGGACAGCAGTATCTTTGTTTCCGAGGAGAAAGATGTGACGGAATGGGTAACGCCGGAAACACAGATTCAACCCAGTACAGCCGTGGCAACCAAGATAACCGTTGGTTCCTCTGTGCTTTCCTGCCTGACCAAAGTGGATGACACCTTTGTGCAGGATGCGCAGTTTGACCTGGAATCCCATCTTATCAAACGGCTTTCGAAGGGGTTTGCCAATGGGGAGGAAGATGCCTTCATCAATGGGGATGGCGAACATAAGCCTTACGGCATCCTTGATGATACCAAAGGCGCAGAGGTAGGTCATACCACCGCTGCCATCGGGTATCACGATGTGGTAAAGCTGTATTTTTCTGTGGATAAGGAATTCAGGAAGAATGGCTGTTGGCTGATGAACGACAGGACGGCCTTTGCCCTGCGCGCCCTGCAAGACCAGGGCGGTTCCTACATTTGGAACCAGGCAAGCAACACCATTTTGGGCAAGCCGGTACACATTTCCAACTATATGCCGGACGACGAGATTGGCAACAAGCCTATCGCCTTCGGTGATTTCAGTCGGTACTGGATTATCGACCGCCTGCCGTTGTCGGTGAGACCGCTTGAGGAATTGTTTGCGCTGCAGGGTTACATCGGCTATATGGGCTATGAGTATGTGAATGGTGTTCTTATAACCCCGGAAGCCATCAAGGTACTTAAACTGATCTGATTCACATTAACTGCTGTGGCAGTGGCAACGCTGCCACAGTACCTTAAAGGGGTGATTAAATATGGAAGAAGATACCCGTGTGACTAAAATCACACTTAAAAATACAGTTTTTATCGCGGAGGCAGTTTTCGCTGATGATGCCAAGGAAACAGCCTGCGACAAGATTAAACGGCTGATTAAGAACAGCCTGGAATTATCTCCCGCAAGTATCCAAGATACATCGGAATAATGACTTCACTTCTGCACTAAAGTACGGTAATATACCATAACCTATATAGGTTGATTTCGCAGAAGGCTGTCGGAAAAGGAGGTTAACATTATGGAAAGACAGCTGAAAATTGAAAATGCCCCGGAAAGTAAGATTACCGCACTTTATTGCAGGTTATCCCGAGATGACGAGCATCAGGGTGAAAGTAACAGTATTACGAACCAGAAGTCTATTCTGCAGAAATATGCGGATGACAACGGATTTCGGAACACCCGGTTCTTTGTGGATGATGGTTACAGCGGTACGAATTTCAACAGACCGGGGTTTCAGGAAATGATGGATTGTGTGAAAGCTGGGGAAGTGGCCACGGTCATCGTCAAGGATATGTCAAGGCTCGGCAGGGATTACATCGGTGTAGGCACCTATACGGAAATCGTATTCCCGAACGCAGGCATTCGCTTCATTGCTATCAATAACGGGGTTGACAGCGCCAATGAACAGGATTCGGATTTTGCACCGTTCTTAAACATTATTAATGAATGGTATGCAAAAGACACAAGCAAAAAGCTCCGGGCTGTTTTTAAGAACAAAGGCGAATCTGGGAAGCCCCTTTCAAATCGACCTCCGTATGGTTATTTAAAAGACCCAAACGATAAGAACAAATGGATTGTCGACGAAGAGGCTGCACAGGTGATCCGTGAAATATTCAATATGTATATTTCCGGGTTAGGGCCGGCTGCAATTGCAAGGGAGTTGGAAGAGAGGGGAGTACCTTGCCCGACTGTACACAGACAAACCATGATGGGTGATAGCAATCTTGGAAAAGGCGAGCGCCATATGAAATGGCATGAAACTCGCATTTGTGTTATTCTCGATAAAATGGAATATGCCGGGTGTATAGTAAATTTCCGTACCCACAGAAAATCTTACAAATGTAAGAAAACAGTTTTTAACCCTGAATCCGAATGGAAAATATTCGAAAATGCGATTCCAGCAATTATAGACAAAGATACCTGGGATATGGTT
>JAEEII010000138.1 GCA_016281295.1 Bacteroidales bacterium | reverse complement strand
TCACAATAATTCAATCTCCCGTTAATTATTAACTCTCAATCGGTTACAAGGGCATCTTTGTGCCAATTTGTTTCAAATTTCTGGTGCAAATATACACAAAAAATGCGCACACGGGAAAAAAATGCGCAAAAAATGCGCACAGATTTTTCCTATTAACACGCTCTTTATCGTATATTTGATTTGTCATGCTTTGTCGAATAACGCCATGTTTTCCCTCTTGAGTTCGTCAACAATTGCCACATAGGGCTTCATCGCTTTGAAATCGCTGTGGCCAGTCCACTTCATTATTACCTCCGCCGGTATGCCTAAACGCAGGGCATTGACCACAAATGTACGTCGGGCGCAATGGGTGGTGATAACCTCCCATTTCAAAACCGACTTCTCGATGCGTTGGTGGCCTTTGTATGACACAAGACGGAGAGTTTCGTCAATTTGTGCAAGCATGGCACAGTCTTTAATGTGTTCGTTGTTCTTTTGGATGGAGATGGCCGGCAGAACCAGTTGGTCTGGCGAAAACACTCCGTTGGTTCTGTATTTGTCAATTATGCTTCTGGAATATTTGTTCAGTTCGATTGTCAGGGAATCAGAGGTCTTTTGTGTCACAATCCGTATATGGTCGGCATGGACATCAGACCATTTCAGCCTCTTTGCGTCGGAGTAGCGAAGCCCTGTGAAGCAGCAGAAGCAAAACACATCACGCGCCTGGTCAAGCGCTATGTGGCTTCCGTAGTCGAAGTAATAGAGCTGGAGCAGTTCGTCCCAGGTCAGATATATGACTTCTTTCTGTGGACATTTCAGATGTGGCTGGTGGAGCTTGTACTCGTCATTGTCGAGGTATCCTACCCTGCGGCACCATCCGAGGAACCACCTCAAGACGGACGCTTTCTTCATCAGTACCGCGTTTTCGAGGTTTCGTGTGTTGAGGTACTTCATCAGTTTCTTCACACCTTCCCCATTGAGGTCTTCGACGTTTTTCAATCCTGCATTCAGTATGTCCTGCTGGATGTTGTAGAATTTTTTTGCTGTTATGGGAGCCCAGCCGCGCTCCTCTGACTGGTTTAAGATAAACTCTGTTATTGTTTTCGCAATCGGGTGAACCTCGGCATTCTCTTCCGTCTTCTCTTTTTCGGCTTCTACCTCTGTTGTTTCGGTGTCTTCGACTATCTCTTCCTCCGGCTTCTCGATTTTCGTAGCGAGGGCATTGGTCAGTTCCTCTTTTGAAGGAACGTGGTTGTTGAGAGAGGCAGTTTGGAATATGTCGGTGACTTTGTCTCGGAAGGAAAAGACCACCTCGTTGATATTGTTGATTTCTCTGTGGGTCTTTGTAGGTCTGGCCCTCATGGAGAAATCGTCCCACTGGTCTTCAAATGCGGAGACTGGGAGGCATTGGGACACTCTCTGCCCTTTCCAGCATACGGTCATACGCACGGTATGGGAACCGTCTGGGTGGGCTTTGGACAAGAGCCTGAATGTGACACTGTATTTGATGTTAATCATAAGTGTATAACCTCCCTCCGCTTGCAATCTGGCAAGCGGTTTTTGTTTTTCTTTGTTGTTTATTTACAGGTTATTCCGCGCGAATAAGTCCCACGACGATGGCGAGGCTTCTGATGTCTGATGTCGGAAACTTAAAGGGCTCGTATTTGTCCTTGTTCTCCGAGACAAGCAGCACATGCTCATCGTCTCCCTCAATCCTCATTATGCGTTTCACCAGCACTCCTTGCGAGGTGTCGATGACGTAAATCTTGCCCCACTGGAAGAACAGCACGTCCTTAATCAGCGTGCAGGCGAGAAGGTCTCCGTTGAGGTACTGCGGCACCATCGAGTCGCCGGACACGCGAATCAGGAAGTCCGCTCCTCGGCTGATGAAGTCGGGGATGTAATACTGTTCGCAGTCCTTGAAAGCCACTCCGATGTTGTCTACGGCGGGCAGACCGGCGAAGGCATCGTAAGGAATGAGCGGCAGGGTTTTCTCATAGGCGGGGACTTCCTCCTTCGCAAGCAAACTCTTCTCCGCGTCGGCCACCAGCATCCTACCCTCTCCGAAGTACAGCCATGGACGGCTCACCTCTGGGAAGACAGTCAGGATCTCCTCCAATACGCCTCTGCCAGGCACCTTCGCGCCAACGCAGATTTGGCTTGCGTAAGAGGCATCCTTGCCGATGCGCTCGGCGAAAACGGTGTTCTTGCCATCACAGAAGTCTTGCCTAATTTTTGAAATGCGTTTACTAACAGAGTCAATTTCGCTCATAATAATTACCGTTTTAGTCAAAAATATTATAATTTTATTCTTCTATTATTCAGTTTGTTGCAAATTATTTTACTTTTTTAGTCAAAATTTATTTTGCCATGTCAATTTTTGTTCTTACTTTTGCAGTCAAATAAAGGTACAAAAAAGTAATTTATCGACCACTAAAATCAGTTGCAAAAGTAAGCATAATTTTCCAACTGGACAAATAAAAAATAAAATCAAAATAAGTATACAAGCAATAGTAATTATAAATCAATAAATTATAGAGGTAAAATTTTTTCAACAAAATGTCAATCCGTATTACATGTAGAGTAATAATAATGAATCAAAATAGTCATTGAATTGTATTTTTAGCCATGAATAAAGTAAACGGTATTGACGAATTGAATAATCATTAAATAATCAGCACTATGAGCGCAAAAGCATTTTTCAGCGACAAGACCGGCGAATGCCGACTTGAAATCAACCTCCCCAATGGCGAAATGCAGGGGGTGCGGTTTGAGAAGACCAGCAGCATGGTGGACTACTGCAACCACTTCGGCATTGAGGTGGCCGAAGAGGACTGGCGGACTGAATGACTACGGCTTCCATGTGCCGAGCATCCGTCGGCGGCGAGAGCCACGGCGGATGACCAGAGTCGCAAAATGCGGCAACGAGAGAGCTTTGACATATTGGGTAAATATTCAAATAAGAGCAAAGACAACAAACACGAAAGCCCTGAAAAACAGAGGTAGGGGCGAGTAGGCGGACTGGGCGGCGTAAAGTTGTCACGTCGTCCTCCATAGTCCGTAACCCATAGACAACGAAGGGGTGTCGGGGATAGCTCCCTTGCGCCTCTCCAAGGTTAAATAAAATAGAATAATAACTTAATAAGCAGCATTATGTGTGAAAAACTAAAGGACAGCAGCGGTACGGCGAATACGGCTGAAAAGTTGTTCCGTGTCCTATTGAAGACCCCTCGGCAGCGCGAACTCTCGAAGCGCAACGCCGAGATTTCCAGCCGGTGCAGGCGAGAGATAGAAAGAGGCTCCGATAATATGTATGTATATGAGAAGTACAGCAAGATATACGGACTCTCCATAAATCATATTGGCGACATATACAGAAAGGGGGTGGTGTATGCCTGACCTCCAGAACCGCCAAGTCGTTGCCCGTGGCAAACTGAAAGATATAGCCAAATATCTTGATTGCAGCCGCTCCACCTTATGGCGGCGGATGAAAGACAACCCAGAGCGGTTTGTCAGGATTGGTCGCAGCCAGGTGTTGCTGGTTATTCCCCAACAGCCCGCCGAAGAAACGAATGAAGAACAGAAAATGGTTTAACAACTTAATACTTTATTATTATGAGCGAAAACGCAAAAAACACCCAGGAAAGAGGACTCGCAGTCCTCGACAACGCCCGCGAGAACTTCTCCGTGGCCATGAAGGACGCACAGCGTCTTGACATCGTGAACAAC
>JAEEII010000137.1 GCA_016281295.1 Bacteroidales bacterium | reverse complement strand
CCGTCTGTAATTCGGATCAAGTAAATTCCTGGCGTGTATTGTGAGATATCGAGAGTAAAGGAACCATCAATCTGATTTGAGAACAGTTTTCTTCCATTGCTGTCAAAAACCTCCACCAGTTCGGCATCTGCCCCGTCAAAATTCAGCAGGTTCTCTACAGGGTTGGGATAGATGAGGGGTTCATTCATGGAGGGGGTCTCGTCCAAGTCCCACGGATAAATCCAATCAGGTGTTCCGGTCCTATAAACAATGCCATTGGCTGCCGCGATGTAATAGACGGTGTCGATTCCGTCTATGGCCAAAAACGAATTGTAACAATTAAGGCCGTCATAGCAGAATTTCCAAGTGTTTCCCCCGTCGTTTGTAATAAATGCAACATGGCGTATATCACCGTTAAGCACGCCCCAAGAAGCAATAAAACAACCGTTTTGGTTTGAGGTAAACACATAATCAGTACTTGGCGAATGCGTTGATTCCAGCAGAAACCAGTCATCCCAGTCATCCAGGGGATATGCATTCCAAGAAGAGAAAGACACGGTTTCAAATCCGTCGTAGGTGTCAATTCTATTGTCTAGGATTTCAAACCGAACAAACATGGAAATACTGTCCTTGCTCCTGAAATTCATTGCCATGAAGCCATCCCAAAAATAATCGCATTTATAAACACGATTCCATGTTTCACCGTTATCGGTCGATTTGAAAACGACACCATCCCCTCTGTCCGCCAAATACCCTACATGATCTTCAAAATAAAAATGCGGAATAAAACCTCCAGCTGTTGGTGTGGTGTGGAATGTCAAACCTCCGTCTGAGCTCTTTACAGTTCCTGCTGCGGAACATAACAGCAATGAGGCGGTGTCAAGGCAATACAAATCTTTTGCTTCAAAGTGTTCAGGGAAACTTGATAAAGGATCCCCTATTTCCATCCATGTCGTTCCTCCGTCGGTGGTCTTCAACAACTGCCTGTAATGGGAAGTGGTGATTCCGTTTTCTATAACAGCAAGACGACCGTAACAATAGCCTGTTAGTTCATCGGCAAATGCGATCAAACTCATGCGTGAGTCTGGCCTCTCAAATTGTTTCACCCAACTTTCCCCACCGTCGGTGGTTTTCAGAATCGCGTTCTGCCCACACACGAAGACGGTGCTTGTGTCGATGCAGCAGACATCCCAAAGAGTCTCGGTGACCCCTGTGTGGAGTTCCTTCCATTGCTGGGCTGACAAGGTCGTTTTAAACAGGGTCAGCAGGACGGTCAAAAGAAACAGCCTGCTGATAAAATCGGTTTTTAATCTGATGTTTGTTTTCATGGTATATATTTTTTGTTGTCTTTATTATTTTTTAATCATTTTCTTGGTCACTTTCCTGCCTTGTTCGTTTGTGATCTGGATCAGATACAATCCTGGTTGTAAATGGCTTACATCAATGGCTTCAGAAACAAGTTTTTCATCATACAACTTCTCACCAGTGACGGAAAAGATGGTCACATTTGATTCTTCCTCGCATTTAATAAATAGTCTGTCAATCATAGGATTGGGATAAACGTTAACGGAGGAGATAGATTGTTCATCAGTGTCTAACAAGACAAATGCTTGGTTTTTGGCGACGAGTCCGTTTTCTCCTGAAATATAAAACACGGTGTCTATTCCATCAACGTCATACAATCGATGCTGATAAAAAGGAGATGGATGGTGATACGTTGCCCATGATACTCCGTGGTTGTAAGTATAGACAAGATCCCAACGAAGTACAAAGCCCTTTGTCCAAAAAAAGGCTATCCCTCGTTGATGGTCTGAGAAACAACATTTTATATATCGCTCTAGATCTTCTTCATCGATAGGGAAGGCTCCACCACCTATTTGGAATGATTCAAATCCATCCTGGGTATCCAGCATGAACACGGTGCTACTGGGGGAAAAGTCGGAAAACTCACCCCATATCCGAATAGAGTCGTTGTTGAGAAAGTGTGAAAAATATATTGTGCCTGCATGATTGGAAATGGTATCGATACGATGCCATGACGCTCCTCCATCTTCAGTCTTGGCCATCCCGGCTTTATCGGCCTCTGACCAACATCCCCATAGTAAATATCCTATATTGTTTCCAAGGTAGAAACCACGCACCTCCGAAATGGAACAATTGTCCGTGTATGTTTTTTCAAATGTGCCACCACCGTTCAGACTTCTGTACACTCCATCAAAAGAAACCGCTACAAGGATGGTATCCGTGCCATTCAGAGTAATTTCACTACGAACGTAGCGATTGCTGAGGACTAAGTATTGGGAGATATTGAATTCGCTGATGTATGGCGCACCTGTCTGATGCCAGGTTTCACCACCGTCTTCGGTTTTCAGAAGCGACCAGGTGTGGGAATTACCCGAGAGTACAGAGTCGCAAAACGCATAGCCGATAAGAGGGGTCGCAAAGCACATCGTGGTGGTCTGACATCCTGGGCGGCGATATTTCTCCTCCCAGTTTTCCCCTCCGTCGGTGGTCTTAAGAATCACTCCGTTTTGCCCGCAAGCAAAGACGGTGCTGGTGTCGATGCAGCAGACATCGTAAAGATCCTCGGTGACCCCAGTGTGGAGTTCCTTCCATTGTTGGGCAGACAAGGACTTTTGTTGGGCTGACAAGGACATTTGAAATAGAGCCAGCAGGACGGTCAGAAGAAAAAGCTTGCTGATAAAATCGGTTTTTAATCTAATGTTTGTTTTCATGACATATTTTTTTGTTTTTCTATTTTTTAAT
>JAEEII010000136.1 GCA_016281295.1 Bacteroidales bacterium | reverse complement strand
TATCTCCATCATCTTGAGCATCAGGGCCAGGTCGAGATTGACGTTGAGAAACTCCTGCTTCCACTCAACGCTGATGACAGCCGTGGTGTAGAGCTTGAAATTCTTGACTTCTACTGTTTTCATGACTTCGTGTTTAGAGATTTTTTGCAAAGATGGAAAAAAAGCACGATTGTTGCTTGTGTTTCGTCCGTTTTTTATAATTTTGAACCCAAATTTAAATAGTATTATTATGCGTAAAGGATTGAAGATGTTAGCTGCTGCCATGTTGCTTTCATTGGCATCGGTGGCTCAAAACCTTGAGACAGTGGATGTCTCAAGAGAATCTGACGGTAATTATTCACGGGTGTTTGGCGAGTATCGTATCGAAGGCCAGGTGAAGAATGGCAAAAAAGAAGGCACATGGTGCGAATACTATGCTGGCAAGAACATGCTGCGCCGTATGGCACAGTACGACAACGGTAAACTGAACGGCCCTTTTATTGAAGTTGATGAAACGGGTTCCGTGTTTAAAAAGTCGGATTATAAAGATAATAAACTCGATGGCGCGCTCTATCACTGGGCTGCCGGCGGACGCCTCACCTCGCTGAATCACTTCAAAGAAGGTGAATACCATGGAGAACAACATCTCTACTATGACAATGGCAACCATCAGGAGGTCTCTACTTACAAAGACGGCCAACGTGACGGCGTGACGGTATGGTACAACCGTGAAGGCGCCAAACGAATGTTGATCACCTATAAAGACGGCCTCTTCGACGGGAAACAGGAGACCTACTATCCCAACGGGAACATCAAGACCTCCAAAATGTATAAAGACAACGTCCAAGAGGGCGAAGCCGTGGAGTACTATGAGAGTGGTGGTGTGAAGTCAGAAGCCAAATATAAAAAAGGTGCCCTCGTGGGTAAAGTGAAGAATTACAAGGAAACACAAGCTGTTAAAGAGACCAAAGAGGAAACGGACAAGGCTTTGAAGAAAGACACTAAAGATGTTCCGATAGAAAGCAAGAGAGTCATCCTTGATAGCAGCAAAAAAATGCAGCCAGAAAAAAAAGTCGAGGAAAAAGAGGGTCTCAAAAAGGCTAAGAAGGGCTGATAACAGGCGTTTTCTTGGATGAAGAGATCTCTGATTCGTTTTGTCTTGACACTGATGGTGTCTTGGGTTTGGATGACCGTCCATGCTCAGGACACCATCACGCTTGATGCGGTCAACGTAACCGCTAACCAGGTCGCCACGGAAGCCCTGAAGCCTTTGGTGTCACGCAAGGTGGACTCGTTAGTGCTCGAAAACAAGAGCACCGCGGCACTGTCGGAACTGCTGATCCAACACAGTCCTGTGTTCATCAAGACCTACGGGCCTGGCGGGGTCTCCACCGCCTCGTTCCGTGGGACGACAGCCAGTCATACCCTGGTGCTGTGGAATGGCTTCCAACTTAACGCCCCGACCTTGGGTCAGGTGGACTTCAGCACCATCCCCGTGTTTCTCGCCGATGACATCGACCTGAAATGGGGTAGCGCAACCTCCAACAACAGTGGCGGTCTGGGCGGCTCGGTCAATATCGACAGCAAGACAGGGTTCGGGAAAGGAATGCTTCTCGACCTCAAACAGACATACGGCAGTTTTAACACGTTGGGTAGCTTCCTCACCACAGGCTATTGCGGGAAAAACGTCTCGTTTCGGCTCAAAGCCTACCGTAACTCTTCGGACAACGACTTTGAATATTATAACCTGGGCGTGCTTCCTCATCAATGGATGCGCCAACGAAACGCAGATTTCGTCGATTTCGGGTTGATGCCAGAACTCAGCGTGATGCTCCAACATGGCATCCTCTCAGCGTCCTCATGGAACCAATGGAACAACCGTAACCTGCCTACCATCATGCCGAACGTGTTTAACACCTCTACCGAGGAATGGACTCGCGACAACTTCTCACGTAACATGCTTTCTTATAAGCTGTTCTGGGATTCGGGCAGCTTGCAGCTGAAGTCGGCGGCTTTCTTCGAGAACCAACGCTATTACCTGAATGTGTGGAATCCTCAGACGGGTGGCATCGTCACCGGAACCGACTCTCAGAATCGTGCCAGGGTGTTTCATCAAATCGCCGATGCCGAACAGCAGGTGTTTGCAGCCTGGAAGGTGAGAGGCAAGCTGCAATGGGATCATGAGACGGTGGCTTCTAACAACTACATAGACACCAAGCAACGGGATGTGGTCTCCTTGTACACCGCCGTGGAAGGAACCCCGACGGAGCGTCTTCAGGTGAATCTGACCGCCCGTTACGACATCGTTGATGGGAAGTCGATGGGCGTGTTTCCCACGGCGACCTTCTCGTATCGTCTTCCATTGGGACTGGGTATGACCCTGGGCTATAGCCATAATTATCGAAACCCCTCGCTTAATGACCTCTACTGGCATCCAGGGGGCAACCCCGACCTTCTGGCTGAAAACGGTCGTACTGTTGACCTTGCAATCAGCTATTTGATGAATAGGGCAGGGTGGAAGCTGGACCTTCGCACAGGGGGATACCTCTCCAGAGTCCGCAACTGGATTCAATGGGTGCCAACTTCTTATCGGTTCTGGGTCCCCGAGAATGTGGCGTCGGTATTTGCTCGTGGTTTGGAGAATCATCTTGATATGAGTTATTCGCAGGGCGACTGGAAGGCCAGCCTTTCGGGTAACTATGTGTTTACCGTCACCACCGATGAGAGCGAGAACGCTCATCTTCTCGGAATAGAGGGGAGACAACTGATTTATATTCCACGACATCATGGTAATATATTCTTTAATCTCCGTTGGAAGACATGGGATCTCAGCTATACAATGGAGATGACGGGCAGTCGTAGTACCTCATACGCCGACCAAGAGACTTTCCCTCTGAAAGCATATATGCTTCATCATGTCTCCTTAGGCAAGCAGCTCGCGAAATTCAGGGTGGAGCTGCGCTGCAACAATTTCACCGATGTCGATTATCAAAATGTCATCTGGCGTGCCATGCCCGGACGCAGTTTCGAGGTGATGGTGAATTATCGGTATTGAAATTCTCAATGCTCTTACAGGTCGGGAAAGAAGGACTCGGGGGTGGAGAAGAGCGAGTCCTGGGCGGCTTTTAAACGCTCTTCCTCGGTGCCTTTGTCTATACGCTCCGATAAGGCATGAACCACACTGTCAATCTCATGTTCTTCATGGGTCAGATACAACAAGGCTTTGGGAAGGAAGTCGTTGCTGAAGACATACAGCTGGCGCGGCGAATAAAACAAGTTGATGATGTCTGTGTGGAGGATCTCGTCCAGGAAGTTCACTTGACTTGTGTTCTTATATTGCTCGTTGTAATAGACGGTGCTGTTGTAATACCAATATTGATATTTGCTGAAGAGATAGCTTAAAGGCACAGACTCGGCGATGTTCCAGAAAAAAGAGTCGCCAATGACGAGATAAGAGGGTC
>JAEEII010000135.1 GCA_016281295.1 Bacteroidales bacterium | reverse complement strand
GCCTCGTTGGTAAAGGTACGATAATAGAAGTAGGAATAGTCATCGGTGACGTAACGGTGTAGGGTGATGCTCTTGTCCAAACGTTTGCTGTAGTCGCTGAAACGCAATAAGTATTCGTTGTTGGTGAGGCTGGTGTTGAGTTTCACGCCGAGTTCGATTTTGTAGTCTTCCATCAGGTCTTTCATCTTGGTGCCGAGGAAGATGTTGAAGCCTGAGTTGAGGTAGATGGGGGTGCCGCCGCCGCTGAAGGGTTGGTAGCTGTAGTTCATGCTGGTGAAGTCGATTTGGCTCATCAGTTCGTCGGCGAAGAGCTCCACATAGTAGTTGTTCGGGCGTTGTAGGGTATCCTTCTGTCGTGGCTTGGGCGTAGGCTCGTTGCCTTGTGCCACCTGCTGTATGGAATCGCCTCCAATCGGACCGTTGATAGGTCGTTTGCGCCTTGCATAGCGATAGCTGGCCGAAAAGCGATGTTTGGAGATGGGCTCGGCGATGGTGTCTTTCTCTTTCTGTATCAATTCGTTCAGTATCCTCTTTTGCGCGTATGGGCTCATCTGGCTGAGGTTTTGTTCGCGGCCGCGAAGGATGGGCGACATGAAGAACTTCTCTCCATTTTGGCCGGTCATCAGCAGGGCGGCTTTGTGGTCGCGCGGTTGATAGGCATAGTCGATGATATTAGCTGAATAGTCAGTGAGCCGTTCTTTCTTTCCAAAGTAACGATAGTGTACGATGGTGTCGATATGGCTAATGGCGCTGTCGAAGCGGATTTGATAGAGGTTGTAAAAGCCGCTGGTGTCGTTCAGGTATAGTATGCTGCCGTCTTTGAGGGGCTCAGGCAGGATGCTGTTGGAATGGCGTTGTTGGGTGAGGTTTTGGAGCACCGTACCTTTATTAATATAGTTGTAAGCAAACAAATCAAACTGTTTGCTTTGGAATCCGATTTTTTCGTCCACTTTCAGCGTGTCGTTGTCGCGATTTGAACTGAATACGATTTGTCGGTCGTCGAAGGTAAATACGGGATTCAGGTCGGTGTGGTAGTCGTTGGTGATTTGCTCCAACGTATTGGAAAACAAGTTGTAGACGTAAATATCGGGTTTGCCCATGCGGGTGGCTGCCAGAACAATCTTGCGGCTCTTGTGGGCGTATGAAAACGAACTGACCTTCTGGAAATCGAAGAGATAAAGGTTGGCTTTTTTGCCCGAATTGATATCCAAGTTGTAAAGTTGGATCTTCCCTTCTTCCTCAAGGATGAATGATAGAATCTCACCGTTGGGATGCCATGCCAACAGAGGGAACGAGGTGTCGATGTTCTCGTCGGAACGGTAACCTGCTTTGAAGAGTTGTTGCCGTTTGCCACTTTGCATATCTTCGAGCCAAAGACGAATCTTGCCCTCGTCGTTGCTAACGTATGCGATATATTTTCCATTCGGGCTGATCGCTGGCTGTGTGAAGGTACGGTATTTCCTGTATTTCAGCTTCATCGGGTCGGTGGGCTGGTTGGAGAGCAGGGTCTCGTAACGGGCCTTGTAAAACTCAAACCATTCCTCGACCAAAACCTTGTATTTCTTGCCAGTGACATAGAGCAGCGACTTTTTCACGTTTTGCGTGCTTTCGGCCAAGGTCAGGATGTCGTTAAACGACTTGCTGCCGTATTTCTCGTCGATGAAATTCCAAAATGAGTAACCTGCAATCAATGCATCGTCATCGCGCAAATGGTTGATCTTCTTGTAGTTGCCCGATATGATGCCCCGTTGTAGTTGGGCTTCCTTGTGACAGTTCCAATTGCCGGCGATGAAAGCCACCAAGCCGTCCTGAAACCATTGCGGGATGTCGTAGCGATAGGAGCTGCGCAGTTGCGAGCCTATCGAGGTGCCGTTCATCACTTGGCTGAATAGCAGCCTGGCTATGCCTTCGCGGATTTGTGCTTCGAAATGGGTGTAGTCACCATCAAAGTAGAGGATGACCTTCGATCCGATGATTTTGGTGATGCCTCCCGTGTTGCCGTACTCCTCGTCTTCAAGGTTGATATTGCTCTGCTTGAAATCGCCTTTGCTGTTGAACACGATAAACTGGATTTTCTTCCCGAAGCGGCTGTTGAGGCGGGCTTCCAGTTGAGGAATTTGGTTCTTGGCGTATGCCTGAGCGTAACTGGCGAGGTCGTTGCCGCCTTGGTAGAAATACACGTCGAAGTTGTCGTTTGTGTAGTATGACCAATGGAAGTCACCATATTGCACGCGATTCTTTCCGAAGGGCATGTTCATGCCATTGTAGAACTGGGCATGGCCCCAAGGAGTTATGGCCAGGAGCAGCAATAATAGAATCGCATATCTTTTTGTCGACAACATTAATCCCAAATTAGCGGACAAAGATAGGCAATTTCTTTAGAATGTTGTGGAAAAACCCTACCTTTGCGCCGAAATATTGAAATCATGCTCAAATTCGAATCCTTTGTCTTCAATCCTTTTGCGGAAAACACATACGTCGTTTATGACGATAACACCAAGGAATGTGTCATCATCGACCCTGGCTGCTCCAATGCGGGTGAGGAAAATGAACTTTTTGGCTTCATTGACAGCCATCGCCTCAAGCCGCTGATGATTATCAGCACGCATGGGCATATCGACCACATCGTGGGTAATGCTGCCGTGAAAAAACGTTATGGTATCAACGTGGCGGCACATCCCAACGTGAAGAACGACTTTCTCCGCTCGAGGCAACAGGCGGCGATGTTCGGACTGCCTTTTGAGGGCGATTGCGAGCTGCCCGACCGTGACTTAGAGGACGGCGAAATCATCAAAGTGGGGGAGAGCACCCTCGAAGTCATCTGCACCCCAGGTCATGCCCAGGGTAGCATCAGCCTCTATGCCGAGATTGAGGGTTGGGTCTTCACAGGCGATGCGCTTTTCTGCCGCAGCATCGGGCGTACCGACTTCCCTGGCGGCAGTTTCGAGCAACTCCGCATGAGCATCAAGGAGCGCTTGTTCTGTCTTCCCGACGACACGGAAGTCTTCTCGGGCCACGGTGAGAGCACGACCATCTTTGACGAACAACGGTTTAATATGTTCCTTGGATGAAGCGCTTGCTGCTCATAGCGTCCTTGGTCGTCTGTTCGATTTGGGCTTTTGCCCAAGAGGATACCCATGTTGTGGACAGCCTTGAGCAGGTGTTGACTACACAGCAGGGCTCTGAGAGGATAAAGACCATGATTCAGATGGTTTGGGCGTTTTATGACATTTCCTTTGACGATGGCATCGATTGGGGCGAAAAGGCGAAGCAATTGGCGCACGAATCAGGTGACATGGAACTCGAAGCCCAGGCCACCTATGCCATGGGTGTTCAGTATGGTTACCATAACGATCTTGATTTGGCGCAAGACTACTTGAAAGAAGCCTACAACCTTTTTGAGCAGGTGGGTAACGAAACCAAAGCCTTCGATGCGTTGTGGAACCAAGCCTATTTTGAACTGATTCTCGGCAATATGGATACAGCGTCCATGGCGTTTCAGAAAGTGCAGGCCCTGGCCGAACGGATTCAGGATAGTATGGCCTATGCCTTGGCTGGATTTAATTTGGGCTTCGTCCAATACCAAAGGAATGATTTTGAAGGTGCCATTGCCGCCTTCAAGTCGAGTAGAAAAGTCTATGAGTTTTTCAACGATAGTGCCTCGATGGCGATGGCCGATGTCAACCTTGCCACATGCTACGGAGAATGTGGGCGAAATTCCGAAGCCAAGGCGTTGTTTGCCTCTGTGATACCTCGGTTGGAGGCTCTTAAAGAGTATGACGATTTGTTGAATGCCTACAAAAACTATGGCTTATTGTTTGAACGCGACCATATCAATTACGATTCGGCATACTATTATTTTGAAAAAGCTCTAGAAGTGACGGCTTTGGAGGGCTTGTCGCCACAAGATCGTCAAACCATGGGCAACACCAAAGCAGATGTGTTGGTGGAGTTGGGTAATGTAGCCCACGAGCGAAATGAATTACAGCAGGCCGTGAATTATTATGAGGAAGCATTGGCTTTGGCCGAACGCAATCACTATCACTTCGGCCTGATGCAGGCGTTGGTTGGTTTGGGACAGCTTTATGCCGAGCAAGGTAAGGCCTCCCAGTCATTGAATTATTTGAAGCGGTATGCTGATGAGGTTTCCAAGTCTGGCATCACCATGATGGAACATCCGGTAAGAAGAGCATTAATCTTGGATTATGCACGATTGGGCCGCTTTACTGAAATGGAACAAGAGCTTGAGGCACTTGACGAGCAGCGGGCTGCGTTGGCGAGGGAGAACGCCGATATTGCGGAGAAAAACCGAAACCTTCAAGATGATGCAGAAGGCTTATTGCTTCAATACGAATCCCAAAACGACCAACTCCAAATCCTCCAATCCCAACGCGACCAGTACCGCTTGGCCTTCTTTGGCCTCTTGGCCATCGTGCTTTTTGCCTTGGCTTTGCTGATAGCCTATAAAATTGTTCGGAAAAAACGGGCCAAAGTGTAAAACCTTGAAAATAAAACCTTACCTTTGCACGCCGTAGCGGTCACTGAGCTTGTCGAAGTGCCCGCCCTTTCTTGTAAGCAAATCTTAAATCTCTAAATCTTAAATAAACAACAATCATGATCGAAAAAATCACATCATCACAACAAGCTATGGACCTGGAAGCCAAGTACGGTGCCCATAACTATCACCCGCTGCCAGT
>JAEEII010000012.1 GCA_016281295.1 Bacteroidales bacterium | reverse complement strand
TTTGAGAATTTTGTGTTTTTCGGCCAAAAACATTTTGAGAATTTTGTGTTTTTGGGCAGAAAAAATTTTGAGGATAAAAAAATATGAACTATTTTTGCACGGTAAAACAACAAGTTATGGAATCCAAGAGACTTTTCAAGCGAAAAATATACGAACGCCTACTCAAATGGAAACAAGAGAGCAAGGGTAAAAGTGCGCTTCTTATTGAAGGAGCGCGACGCATCGGCAAATCCACCATTGTCCAGGCCTTTGCCCGCAACGAATACGAATCGTTCATCTTCATTGATTTCACTCGATGTTCCGCGGAAGTGAAAAATCTCTTCAATGATGTTTCCGATTTAAACTACATTTTCTTGAGGCTTCAGCTGACATACGGTGTGAAATTGATTGAACGCAAGTCCCTTATCGTCTTCGATGAGGTTCAGTTTCAACCCCTCGCCCGCCAAGCAATCAAGTCGTTTGTGGATGACCATCGTTACGATTACATCGAGACCGGCTCTTTGATTTCCATCCGTAAGAACACGGAGAACATACTCATCCCAAGTGAAGAGGAACGCATCAGCATGTATCCGATGGATTATGAAGAATTCAGATGGGCCATGGGTGATACTGCAACCATCCCATTGCTCCGCAGCGTCTGGGAGCACCCACAACCCTTGAAGGAAGCCCATCGCAAGCTCATGCGTGACTTCAGGCTCTATATGCTTGTCGGAGGCATGCCTCAGGCTGTGGACACCTATTTGGAATCCAACAATGTCGAGATGGTGGATCACACCAAAAGACTCATTCTAGATTTATACGACGAAGACTTTGGAAAGATTGACCCTTCTGGGAAAGCTGCCAGGATCTTCGCAGCCATCCCAGCACAGCTCAACAACAACGCTTCTCGATACAAAATTTCCAGTGTGATTCCCAAGGCAAGGAATGAAGACTATCTTGAACTTATCTCTGAAATGGAGAAATCCAAAACGGTGAACATCTCCCATCACTGTGATGACCCGAATGTCGGCCTTGGGAGCTCGGAAGATATGGAACAATATAAAATGTTTGTCGGCGACACCGGCCTTTTTGTCACGTTGGCTTTCCGCGACAAAGCGTTCACTGAGAACATCATTTATGAACGTCTTCTCAGCGACAAACTCCCCACCAACCTTGGATACCTATATGAAAATATCGTTGCCCAGATGCTCACGGCTTCTGGCAACAAGCTCTTCTATCATACCTGGCCTACAGAAAGTGGTAAACATAATTACGAAGTTGACTTCCTCTTATCGCGGGGAACCAAAATCCTGCCCATCGAGGTGAAGTCTTCCTCCTATAAAACACATGTTTCGTTGGATGCTTTCTGTAAGAAATACCCGTCGCGTATCACCAACGAACGCTATCTGATATATACGAAAGATTACACCAGTGAGGGACCAGTGCGATATCTGCCTGCTTATTTGGCGTATTTTTTATTTTGATTATATTTTTCAGATTTACTGAAATAAACTATTTTTGCCGTAAATATTCACATTGAGCATGGTTTTTAGCAGCAACGTCTTCCTGTTGTTTTTTCTGCCTCTTTTCATGATAGGTTACTATGCCTGTCCCAAGAGATTCAGGAACTATGTCATCCTGCTGTTTTCCATCGTGTTCTACGCATACGGAGCCCCCGACTTCATCCTATGGCTGCTCGCCACCACCATCGCTAACTTCTATTTGGTGAAAGCCATGCGAAAGACCGATAACGCCAAACGCAAGAAACTGTTCTGCGGCTTGGCCATCGGCATCAGTCTCAGCCTCTTGGTCTATTTCAAATATGCCAACTTCCTCATTGATAATGTATTATCATTATACAACCTCTTCAACCCTAACCGCTCTCCTCTAACCTCTCCTCTATCAATTCTCCTCCCCATCGGCATCTCTTTCTTCACCTTCCAGTCGATTACCTACGTCATCGACACCTACCGTGGCAACAACGAGCCTATGGAGAAGCTGACGGATTACATCGTGTATATCATGATGTTCCCACAGCTCATCGCGGGACCCATCGTGCGATATTGCGACATCGAAGGCGAGATTCGGCAACGCCATTACAGCGCTACGGAAATCATGCAGGGATTCTACCGGTTCATCATCGGCTTATCCAAGAAGGTCCTGATTGCCGACGTGCTTGGCGCGCAAGTCGATCAGCTTCTTGCGACCGACCTGACCCTCATGGACACTGGAACTGCATGGATCACCATCGCCGCCTACACCATGCAACTCTATTTCGACTTCTCGGGCTATTCTGACATGGCCATCGGTCTCGGCAAGATGATGGGATTTCACTTCCCCGAGAATTTCGACAACCCCTATAACTCCCGAAGCATCACCGAGTTCTGGCGACGCTGGCACATCACCCTCGGTAGCTTTATGCGCAACTATCTCTATATCCCGCTTGGGGGCAACCGCTGCTCAAAACGCAGGATGTACTTTAACCTTTGGGTGGTCTTCCTCCTCTCGGGACTGTGGCACGGAGCCTCCTGGAACTTCGTGATTTGGGGCGCCTACCATGGGCTGTTCATCTGTCTGGAAAAGGTTAGAGGTGAGAGGACTGAGGGTAGAGGTACATTTTCAACGCTCATCTCTCATCTCTTAACGCTCATCATCGTCATGGTGGGCTGGGCACTCTTCAGAATTGAGAATCTCGGGGATGCCTTCACTTTTATCTCTCGGTTATTCGCCTTCAGCTTCAAGGGATTTGGGACGATCAACGACATGCAGTTCTACGCCATGTTGTTTTTAGCACTTGCTTTCTCCTTCCTGACACTCTTCCCCTGGGGAAAGAAACTTCAAGATGCCGTGTTTTACAAAGAATACCCCTTTGCCGGTCATCTCATCGCTTGGCCAATAGCCATCTTTCTACTCCTATTCTGTTTAACCGCATTCAACATCGTTGGATTCAGCCCTTTCATCTATTTCCGATTCTGACATGAAAAAGACCCTGGCAACCATATTATGTTTCTTGACGTTAGGCGTATTCCTCATGATTTACGTCCAGGCCAGGACGCATCTCTTCAAGTTTGAGAAGCTGAATGGTGTCTT
>JAEEII010000134.1 GCA_016281295.1 Bacteroidales bacterium | reverse complement strand
TCGTATTAGGGGAAAGCCCTGAAACAGTTCTGATGAAAGGCTCATTCCAAGCCTCTGATGACAATTGGCTGTCGTTGGCAGTTGGATTGGGTGAAGTGCTCCAGCAAACACCTACTTTCGTAAGAGACAAACCTTGTGCTACTTGCACGAAACCACCACAAACAGCAGTCGACGAAGTAATGTCTGATGGCGTGTAAGTGGTTACCGTAACATCGGGGCCAGAATTACCACCGCCAGAATTCCCATTATTATTGTTGCTGTTATTATCGTTGTCATCATTGTTTGGTTTGGTGCAACCCATAGCACACACCATTGCCATCACACAAAGACCAACTAAAGTTTTCAAAATCGTCTTCATATTCTCATAAAATATTTGTTTAGCAAATCAATTTGTTACAACAGCATGAACATTGGGCGAGGTCTCGAAATGGAACTTTTTATAATTGTATTGTATGCCATCCACTTCTACAAAAAATCTTCCTTTCAAAGCTTTTGCAGCTTTCATTTCACCATCATTAAGCATTTCGCACACTTGGTTATACAAACTCCAATCATCAGCGGTCATCGTTCCTCCAGATTGGATTTTATCTTTGTAGTATTCGTATGTTCCATGCGCCAAGTAGCAATTCGAGGCAAAAGGCCAATCATGTTCGTTTGCTACATAAAACATAAGAACAAAATCGACAAATACGCTTCCGCTTCGCAGAAGATAATGCCGACAATCCAGCACATAATCAGACTCATCTTCACGAAGATAACCATATTCAACACCACATTTTATGGTTTTATCAGGAAACACACTTCCCCAATTACATTCGATGTCAGGAACAAAGTGATAATCCTCGTATCCAATTGTAACTTTCACATTTTCAGAAATCAATTGCTCAATTGTCTGTAGAGAGGATGGTGTTTCTCCACCATTGTTACTTCCGTTATTTCCCCCGCCCGAGGGATATTCTTGATTGTTGTCATCATTGTTTGGCTTTGTACAACCCGTTGCACAAACAACCGCTAAAACCATCATTGTATATGCCACTATTTTTACAAATCTTTTCATATTGTTCCGTTTTTGCATTAATTATATCTTTCCAATGTAAGAGTTTTGCCTTCAATACTTTCAATCATCACCAACATATTGTCTAATCCAGTTTTCCTGGTTGATTCCTGTCAAAATAGTAAGTGATATAAACGAAATTATTACCGCTTAAATTGAGATCACAACTCCAACCTCCAAGAATCTTCTCATCATAATTGGTGCTGCCACCACCGCCTCCACCACCTCCACCAGATGATGCGGTGGTAAAATTCTTGTCCTCGCCATAGTAGTAGTTTGTACCGTCGTAAGCGAAAGCCCGCACGTGATAACTTGTGCTAGGTGACAAATTGCTGATTGTGCAGACGTAGGGCTGACCACAAGAGCCAGTAGATTGTTTGTTGCCAGACACAGTTGGATTGGATGAAGTACCCCAACAAACACCTAGTTCGTATAGTTCAATATTCTCTTCAACAATCGCATCTCCGACGCACGAAGCGGAAGTGCTTGTAATGTCAGCGGGTGTATAGGTTGTTACCCTAACTTTGTTAGTTGTTGTGCCACCGCCATTGTTGTTTCCACTATTGTTACCTTCATTAGACTTAGTGCAGCCTGCCAGACATAACGCCAATAGCATCATGCCGAAAAAATTCATTTTTTTACTCATAATTAAACTTAGAAGCTGTTTTGATTTCATTAAAGTAATTTTTTAAGCATGATAGCGGAGAAGGCGATTTGAAGCATTGCGAGAGAAGATTCAGAGAAGAACTCGTAGTCAATGGCGACCCTTCTGAAATTCTCGAGCCAAGAGAAGGAACGTTCCACGATCCAACGTTTTGGTATCACGGAGAGTTTCTTGGACGACTCGTTTGGTCTTAGCACCACTGAGAGCTCGCAGCCCAAGTCTTTCTTGACAATGTTCGCCAGGGTTTCGCCCTGATAGCCACCATCGGCGAGAAACTTTCTGAGCCTCGGGAACCTGTCAATCATGACCTTGAACACCGATACGGCCCCGACGCTGTCATGGATGTTGGCTTCGTGGATGGCGAGGGCCATGGGAAGCCCGAGCGTGTCGACGACAGCCTGTTGCTTTCGGCCCTTGATTTTCTTGTTGCCGTCTATTCCCCTGTCGCTGTCAACGTGGTGGGAGGTCTTGACGCTCCGCGAGTCCATGATGCCAAGGCTCGGAGTGTCCTCTTTTCCCATGGAAACCCTGACCTTCTCCCTCAGCGTGTCCATCATGTCCTCAAGAACGCCCTCGTTTTTCCACTTACGGAAATAGTAGTACACCGTGTTATACGGAGGGAAATCCTTGGGAATCATCCTCCACTGACAGCCGGTTTTGATAAGATAGAGCATAGCGTTCACAATGTCTTTAAGTGGATTAATTCGTTTTCTTCTTGTGGGATCGAGAATTTTTTCTAATATTTGCCACTGATTGTCGGTTAGGTTAGTTGGATATCCTTTATTCATAACTAAGTTATTGGAAATCACAAAGTTACAAATAATTATCCAATTAACCAACTGATAATCAATAAACTAAATTATTTTTATATAGTAATATTTTCTATTATTCACAAATCAAAACAGCTTCTTATTTTGTGTTATTGTTTTTAATATCTCTTTGTCGGATCATATTTGTTGAATACCGCCGAACTTCCATCCTTTATCAGTCCATTGCCAGTGATGGTGAAGATGTCTCCATTTGAAACAAACAGTTTGTTGTCGGATTTATAATAGGTATAATACGTTGGATTATCATAGTAAGTCATGTTTCCAAAAATGCTACCTGCATACAATTTGTAAACAGCTTCGCCCGATCCAGCACCATCTTCGTATAGAAATGGGTTGTATAGCAGGAATGTCTGATTGTCAAGGATACGATAAACTGTTATTGGATTAGGAACTGAGAAACGTAACCTCCCGAAATGAGCATCGCTATCGCTATACATCCCATTATTAATGAAAAGTTCGCGTGAAGCGTAATAGTAATTTCCAATTGTAGGATAGGAAGATAATAATTCATGATTGTTAATGGCTTTGTTGATTTCATTAAAATCCGATTGTTTTCCAACACGATTCTTGTCGGCATACCAACCTATCAACCCATTACTGTTACTTCCATTACCATTTTGGTTTCCATCGTCTGGCTTAGTGCAGCCTACAATGCACAATACAAGTAGCATTATGCCCAAAAGTGTCATTCTTCGGTTCATCGCTTTTTTCTTTTTTCGGTGGCGCCGACACCCAAAACACCAAATCTATTTTGAATTTACTTGTTACATTCAAAACACACCAAAAAAAGAAGCGCGGGTATCTGAACTTTTGCCCATCCCGCGTATCAGGCTCTCGCATTGCCCACCGTTCGAGGATAAGCAACGCCATAGCCCACGCTGTTAGAATATACAGAGAAACATGTATACACTACCATAATGGGCGTTGGCTATTGCCTTATCTAGCGAACGGCTTTGAATTTGCGAGATTCGATACGCCGCAGATAAAGCGTTAGTACAACGCCATTTCTTCGATATGTTCGTCATCTGGCTTTTCAGCTTTCAGACAGATGCAAAAATACGTTTTTTTTGAAACAAAATAGAAAAACAGAAAAAAATTTCATCAATGAAAACGTCTCCTCCCCTTTAATAACTCATCCCGAAATGCCATAGCGGGATAGTATTATCATAACCATATTCAATATCATCTTTCACAACAAAGGCATCCTTAACCCCGGCGATTTGCTTCTTGCTCTTGTTCTTGCCGCCCACTTCAAAGGTTTTGCCGTTGATAAGGAAATCCGCTGTCTTTGAGGCATAAACCTCTTGGTTGATCTGCACTTGGGAAAGGAAAAAGGTCTCCCGAAGGTTACCCACATCGGGTTTCCCTTCAGAAAGAGCAAAAATGAGGTTGGTATTCCCCATGTAGAGCTTCTCGGGCTTGCCATAGTTTTTCATGCCGTCATCCTGATGCCTAAGCGACATAAGAAGGCGGGCTTTCTCCAAATAAAAAGCCAAATCCGCCACAGTGCCACGGTCGCACTCCATTGCCGCACCTATCTGAGTATAGTTAGGCTTAAAAGGCACACTTTGCGAAATGATAAACAACAACTGTTTCAACTTTCGTGAAGTAGCAACGTTCATCTTGGCGTATGCAGGAATGTCGTTTTCGATGGTTTGATTGATGACATTATTAAGACGCGTCATGTAGTCGGACTCTTTCCAAAAAGGATAATAGCCTGTTTTCAGGTAGTCATCGAACAAGGCCAAAGGACGTTCATCTGCAGGAAAAACAACCTTATGACGCAAGATGTCCTCAAACGAAACCGTTGGCAAGTCAATGCCCTTAGCCATAGCCAAGTACTCCCGAAACGACAACCCGACAAGAAGATAAGGAATGATGCGACGGCTCAAATCAGCGATACCTTTAAACAATTCAAGGATGGAAGACCCTGTTACAACTACTTGTAATTGAGGACAATAATCGTAAATCATCTTCAGTTCAGCGGACCACGATGGATATTTATGGATTTCATCGATATAAATACGCTGACCTCCTCTGCGATAAAACTCATTGGCCGTATCAAAAAGCGAATGTTGCCCGAAATATACATTGTCAGCATCAAAATACAAGGTATGGTCAATGCCGTCCTGTTTGATTTTTTGAAGAATGAGGGTGGTCTTGCCGACACCTCGTTCACCAAGAATAGCAATCATGCGGTTGTTCCAATTGATGCGATGATAAAGATAACGCAAGAAATTGGTTGGGGTTTCTGCCAGTTTTGCATAAAACAATTCGTACAGCTTTTCCATAGTTCTTCTTTTATTTTGAGACAAAAATACATAATTATTTCTAATCGGGAAATTTTTTCCTCGATTTTTTTAAAAAACGCTGTTTTTATTCCTCAAAAAAAAAGAAGAATCGAGGAGTTAATTCCTCATTTCAAACACCACGGCGTGTGGCATCTCGAAGTGACTCGGGAAATCGATGCGATAACGACCATCAGTCTCCCTACGAAGTGAAGCTTTCTTATTACTTCCTAACACCTTGATTTTACCCGTTTTGAGTTTCATGTCAGGAGCATTGAACCAATAAGTATCTGGCACAGGGCTTTCCTGCTCATCGAGAAGGAAGATGGCATACACCTTATTATTTTTTTGAGTGAAGCGGAACTTGCCGTAAGCGTAAGGATAGACGGGGCGGGTGCCATAGATTGCCTCGCCATTGACCTTCATCCACTCACCGATTTCCTTCATGCGGAGCAAGGCCGTGTCGGGAAGGTTACCCTCGGCATCGGGACCCACATTAAGAAGGAAGTTGCCACCTTTTGCCACGATGTCGCAAAGCAGATGAATCAGCTTGTTGGTGCTTTTGTATTGGTCGGTAGAGACATACGACCAAGAGTTACCCATCGACATGCAAGTCTCCCAAGGGTAAGGCAGCAGGCTGTCTGGAACCTGTTGTTCAGGTGTTTGGTAATTCTCATACTTCCCTCCTACTGAGCGATCCACGATGATAAGGTCAGGGTTGTTCTCACGAGCCATGGCTGCAATCTTAGGCATGTCCACATCCTGGATATAACCTTGGCAACCCAGCCAGGGGCGGGTTTCGTCGTTCACGCTCCATTCGGGACGCACCCAGCCTCCGTCGAGCCAAAGGATGTCGATGTCGCCATAGTTGTGGGTAATCTCTTTGATCTGCCGATAGGTGAAATCTTTATACTGCTGAAAACGTTTGGGATAAACGGTGGGATCATAGTTCACGTTACGGTCGGGTGTTGCCCATTCGTGTGCCCAATAGTCGTCGCAATGCCAGTCAGGTTTCGAGAAGTAAAGGCCCGTCCAGAAGCCTTTTGCCCGGAAAGCATCGACCACCGCGCCTGTGATGTCAGCCTGAGGATTTGAAGAGAATGGACAGGAAGGATCGACAGTGGAATAAGTAGTCTCCTTGGTGTCAAACATACAAAACCCATCATGATGTTTCGTTGTGAACACCACATATTTCATCCCGGCATCCTGCGCGGCCTCAGCCCATTTTGAGGGATCGAAATTCTTGGGGTTGAAGGTTTTATTCAGATTTTGGTAGTTGGTTTTATACTGATAATAATCCGCTCCGTCGCGGTTAATCCAAGGCTCATTGCAGATGGACCACGACTCCACCACTTCCCATTGGGCGTACATTCCCCAATGCATCATGAAGCCAAATTTCAGGTCTTGCCATTGTTGGATACGGTTTGTAATCACAGGATCGGTTTCGGGTTGCTGATCCGTTTGGGAGAAAGAGAACATCGAAATAATCGAAAAAAAAGAAAATAGGATAGCTTTTTTAAACATGGTCAACATTTTTAACGGGGACAAAGATAATAAAAAAAAACCACGACCCGCAGCAAAGTGTTGCAGATCGTGGTCTATTCACAAAATGCGAGAGCTTAAGCTCCCATCATGGTTTTCACTTCTTTAGCTTTGACCGTGTAAATACGTCCTTTTTCGTCACAGAAACACATCGTGCCGTTATGTCGGCTACGCAGGATCACCAATCTTCTGAAAGAAAGGTCGAGGCCAGTCATCAGCTGCTTGGTCAAGTCTGACACCTCGTTCTTTTTAGCATTTACTTTTACAGTTGTCATATTTGTCTAATCATTTTAAATTTCTCTTCATTATAAACCTTGACGGCATCATGGGTATTGCCTTCCGCCACGACCTCGCGGGGCACGACAGAGTTGTCGATAAGGATAAAGTAATCCACCACGGGCAGATACAGCTTAAACAAATTTCGTACCCCAGCGGAATAACGACGACGAACAATGTGTTCTTCCACGTTATGTCCGCCGTTTCTCACCCGTTCGGCGACACGTTGCAGAGCCAGTTCAGGACTTTGCAGCCAGAAATAAAGCAATTTGATGTCGTAGCCTCTCTCCTGAGCCTTTTGGACGAGCGCATGATAGGATTTGGTGGCCAAAGTGGTTTCAATGGCGAAGTCCTCGTCTTGTGAGATGAGTTTCTTGATACGGGACAACATCAGCCGCGCGGCAGTGATTTTCGCACTGTCGGGATTAAGCGGGTTGAGTCCTTTCGCAATCTCATCGCAATTGACGAACTCATGGCATTGCAACGTCTCTGGCAACACTGTCAAAGATGCGGTGGTCTTACCGGCTCCATTACACCCTGATATGATATACAGGTTAGGCATTAAAATTCTCTCTCGTTTTCACATCCACCTTTCTCAAGGGTGGAATTAAAATGCAAAAATAGGGTTTTTTTTGAATGCCGCAACATTTTTTTTCAAAAAACAGGCAAAATCGGGAAAACCAAAGGGGAAGAAAGGGAAAAGAAAAAGGGACACCACCGATGTGTGTCCCTTATGTCGGGATGACAAGATTCGAACTTGCGGCCTCTTCGTCCCGAACGAAGCGCGCTACCGGGCTGCGCTACATCCCGAGCCTTTTTGCGCTGCAAAATTACAACTTTTTTCGAAATTGCAAGAAAAAAATCTCTTAATTCTAAAATCTAAACTCTAAATCACCCCCAAATGCTCCAAAAGAATCTTCAAACCAATAAGAATCAAGATAATGCCACCAACAACCTCCGCGCCTTTCTCAAACTTGGTGCCGAACACATTCCCTATTTTCACCCCTAAGACCGAGAAGAGGAAGGTGGTGAGGCCAATGACCAGCACCGATGGCCCGATTTTCACCTGGATGCAAGCGAACGAGATTCCCACAGCCAAAGCGTCGATGCTGGTGGCGATGGCCAACAAAAGCATGGTCTTGAAATCCATGGCTCCATTATGTTCATGGTCTTCCTTACTCCAAACCGCCTCGCGGATCATGTTGGCGCCAATCAACAACAACAGTCCAAACGCAATCCAATGGTCAATCGAAGTGATGAATTGCTCAAACTGACTGCCAAGGAAAAAGCCGATCACAGGCATCAAGGCTTGGAAGATGCCGAACCATAGCCCACAGGTCATCGCCATCTTCCACGAAAACTTTTTAGTGGTCAAACCTTTGCACACCGACACCGAAAAAGCGTCCATCGAAAGCCCAATGCCAATCAAAAGTATTTCAACAAAACTCATAGACGAAAAAATGTTGCGGCAAAATTAGTTTTTTTATCTATTTTTGCGACAATAAAACAACAAATCAACATGAAATCACGCACACTCATCATCCTTGCGCTTCTTCTTTCTGTCAGCGCATTCTCTCAGAACAAAAAAGAAATCATCAAAAAAGGTTGGAACTTCGGCCCACTGCCCGTGGTGGGTTACGACGCCGACTTAGGTTTTCAATATGGTTTGACTTGCGACATCTTCAACTATGGTGACGGCTCGCGCTATCCTCGTTACAACTACAAATTCAACGTGGAGGCTTCGCGTTACACCAAAGGCTCGGGGGTGTTCCGTTTTTACAGCGACATGCCATACGTGGTGAAAGACACCAAGCTCTTCTTCGACGTGACTTATTTCTACGCCAAGAAGTACGAGTTCTTTGGCTTCAATGGTTTTGAGGCCAGCACCTACGATCCCTTCGCGGAAATGGAAGGCATCAAAAGCGGTTACCATTTCCTCAAACGTAACCAATTCCGTTTCGTAGGAAGCATGCAGCGTCCGTTTTTTGAAGTGCCCAACTTATATTGGACGGCGGGCTTGGCTTACTACAACACCCAGGTCAACCGCATCGACCTGGAAGGATACGAAAACCAAGTGACGCTTTATGAGAATTATATGAACACCGACATCATCAAGGAAGACGAAGCTCACGGGGGCAACACCACTCAGATTCGTCTCGGCATGGTTTACGACAGCCGTGACCACAACAGCGACCCGACCAAAGGCATCTATGCGGAAGCCACTTTGGTTGGAGCTCCCGACCTGATTGACCGCAAGGGCTACGGCAATTTGTCCTATACCTTTTTATGGCGTCAATACATACCTTTATATAAAGACAAGCTAACGTTGGCTTACCGCTTGGGGGCACAGAACCGCATCGCGGGAAAGACCCCATGGTATATGATTAACAACCTGAACACCATGTTTTTCCAGAAGATGTACACTGAGGGTTTGGGCGGTGCTGTCACCATGCGCGGCGTGAACCGCAACGGCGTCATCGGCGAAGGTTTTGCCTTTGCCAATGTGGAGTTGCGTTGGCGCATCATCGGCTTCCAATTCATCAACCAGAACTGGCAGGTGGCTTTGAATCCCTTCTTCGATGCTGGCATGGTGACACAGAAGTTCCGTGAAGTCGAGATGAAAAATGCTGACAACGGTGGTGTCATCCTCCACGACCTTGCCTTCGACAGCTACAGTGGCCAAAACGAAAGCATCCATACCAGTGCCGGTCTCGGCTTGAAGCTCATCATGAACCGTAACCTCATTGTCTCGGCAGAGATGGGTCGAGCCCTCGACAACCGCGATGGCCAGAAATTGAAGACCTTTATCGGGTTTAATTACATCTTTTGAGAAGTCGAAGGAGAAAAATAAGAATTGAGAGGATAAAGCTACCCCGCCAGGGGTTTAATCTCGGTAGAAAAGACCCAGCGTAGAACCCTCCCCCTATCCGCTATGAAGAGGGGACTGGGGAGGGAGGTCTATACGTTAAAACAACTGATTTAACCTCAGTTCACGGTATTGTTTCCGCAGCTTGGTCTTGAACGCCCAGCGGATGTCGGACACCATACGGCGCACCAGCTCACGGTAGTCGTACCAGAAGTCGTATGAGAAGAACAGCAGCACCGAACCACCCAAAGCCCAATACCAAGGCAGCGAGCAGAACAAAGCTATCGTGCCGCCGATAAACACTAAGGGGAACACCAGCAGCTTCCCTGCGAAACACACCGTGTTGCCCCAAGCGGGGTCTTTCAATTTCGACTTGATGATCATGGTAGGCACCCACACGATGGCATTGACCACCGTGGACGCCAAAAAATAAGGCAGGCCTATCAGCGCCACCATCATCTTCCATAAAGAATTCAGCAACGGGCGTTTCTTCGCTGTTGAGGTGACCGAGATTTTGTTCTCCACACGACTTTTTGCAAATGTCATGACCCTATCGAACAACGACTTCGCCTCTTCGGGTTTCTTCTCCTTGAATTCTTGTATCTTCTCAACCGTGTCCTTGTTACGAAGCATCTTCTTGTATAAGCCGCCCGAGCGTTTTTCGTTCTTCATCTTCACAATTTCCCAAGTGGGGTCATAGTCCTCATCATCAGGGATATAGGTAATCAACTTGGAGAGGTTTTCGGAGAGCATCTCACGCAGCTGGTTCATCAGCACCGCCTCATTTTCCTCAGTGCTGTTCTTGATGAAGTCCGTCACGTTGATCGGCTCGCCAAAGTTCACCATACAAGTGGAACGAAAGCGGAAATAGTCGCCGTACTCAATGCCAACGGGAACCAGATAGACGGGACGGTCCTCGCCGAACTCACGATTGGAATCCATCGCAATATGAAAGATCCCTTTGCTAAGCTGCAATAACGAATGTTTGGTGCGGTGACGGCCTTCAGGAAACAAATAGAGTCCCACTTTATCATGCACCACGTCCACCGCCTGTTCCATGGAGTCAGCATTGTTGCGTACTGCCGCGACACCATTCCTGATACGGAACAATGGGAGTATGCGCAAAAACTTCAAAATCTTGGCGACCTTAGGGTTTGAGAAGATGTCGCCACGAGCCATAAAGACTTTTTTATGACGACTGGTTGCCAACACTACTAAGGCATCCATCAATGTGTTACTATGGTTGATACCATAAATCAAAGCACCGTCTTTGGGCAATCCTTTCAGCCCATGAACCTCAAAACGACGGTATGAATGGCGGCATGCGTAGTCCACAAAAAACCGCAAAAAAGTGTAAAGACGGTTGTTGTCTTGTATCTTGTTTTTCCTTGACATAAGGCATAAATAAAGACTGCGAAATTACAAAAAAACAACCCAACAAAACGTTTTTTTTACGTTAAACCAGCAAAAAGAGCATCTGTATCAACATAATCCTTACCTTTGACACCGAAAAACAAACCGTTATGAAGTTGATAATACACGCAATTTGCTGGATATGTTTTGTGTTGTGCCTTGCGTGCTGCACGTCCAACAGCAACGACAAAGCCACCACATCCTCCGAGCCAGCCGTGATGGAGCCACTCGACACACTCACTGTGATGGAACATCTTCAAGAACGCGGCATCCTGAGGGCAGTCACCCATCGCCAGCACCTCAACTACCGTCTCATCGAAGGTCGTCCCGCTGGATTTCAATTCGAGCTGCTCGATGACTTCTGCGAGGAGACTGGCTTGAAGCTAAACCTGCTGGTGAACGACAGCGTGGAAGACTGTTACCGGATGCTCACTGAAGGGCTTGTTGACTTGTATGCAGGAGAGGTTGACAGCATCGACCTCGCCGACACCACCTTTCACCACATCCTTCTCAAAACGCCAGTGGCATTGGAGACATCGATGGCATGGGTTATCCCCAACTGTCCAGATGACAGCAGCTTTTACGAAGTAATCTGTGACTGGAGCGATAACTTCCAACGCACCAGCATGAAGAATAGCTTCTACCGTTATTTCCCGGGAGGCCGACTCAGGACGGAGGCCATTCCCCTCAACGACAACAGCATCAGTCCTTTCGACAAGCTCATCAAAGCCGAGGCGGAGCGAATCCACTGGGACTGGCGGCTGCTGGCCTCCATCATTTATCAGGAGTCGCGCTTCCGACCCGACCTGGAAAGCGACCAAGGAGCCTACGGGCTGATGCAACTCATGCCCATCGTGATGGAGAACTACGGCATCGACTACGATTCCCCACCAGAGGACCAGCTTGAGGCAGCCGGAAAACTGCTCCTCCATATCGAACAAGAGTTGCCCGAGAGCATCACCGACAGTCTGGAACGCCAGAAGTTCGTCTTGGCCTGCTACAACGCCGGTCTGGGAAATGTGATGGAGGCGCGCGAACGGGCGGCGAAGAAAGGGAAAGACCCAGACGTGTGGGAGGATAACGTGGAACACTACACCCCCCGTCAGACCTATCACTTCGTGAGAGATGTAATCAAACGGTATTCACATTATAAAGCCTTGATAGAACCATGAAAAAAAGCACCTTGACGCTGCTCTTCGCAGCATTTCTGACCTTTGCCGGGCTGCACGGCCAGGCACAGTCATTCGAAGGAGGCGTTATGGCTGGTGTCATAGCCTCACAAATCAACGGCGACGGCTACGGCGGTTACCATCAGATTGGATGGACGGGAGGCGTGTTCGGACGCATTCCCACCGACGGACCCGCCTCGTGGCAATTAGAACTCAAATACTCGCTTTTTGGCGCGCATTCCAGCGTCGATGAGATTGAGAACGGAGCGGCACCGATGGACATCAGATTGCATTATTTCGAGTTGCCGGTCATGTACCGATATAACCTGGGAGGCTTGCTCATCAACGGTCGTTCCTTCGACTTCATCACCTTAGAGATCGGACTCAGCGGTGACTTTTTGGCGAAAAACCTGCAATCCGCCTATAACGACGGAGGCTATGAGAACCCCTCATGGCTTTTCTTCTCTGTGACGGGTAACGTAGGCGTGCAATTCGACCTCACCGAAAACCTGGGCGTGAACATCCGCTCGATGAACTCATTGACCCCCTGCCGATGGAGGCCAGAGTCACCCAGCATCTTCTATGGCCATTATTATAATATTGTGTTGCAGGCGGCAGTCACCTACACCATCCTCGCCCCGGGAAAATAAGAAGCTAAGTATTTTAGAACGGCGCAAAGGTGACACCCACGGAAAGCGGCAGGATGCGAGGAGCATCGTGCCCCACCTCAAAGACAGGATTCAGCTGTATCGCACCGAAGAGGTTGATCCACTTATAGCCTACACGCAACGTGGCCCAATAAGCATAGCGTTCCACATTGCTGATGTAGCAATATTTCTCATGAATCCTGACACCATCTTCATTATTGCCCACGAACTTTGTCTTGGCATTGACGAGAATACCCACCTTAAATCCCGCACCAATCTTCCAAGCGTCCTTGATACGGAAACGAAGTTCCATAGGAATCTCTATATAGTTGCAATTCAACTTATAGCGTTTAAAACCAGTCTCTCCCCTATATTGCTGGAACTGTAAAGTGTCGTTAGCATAAGGATTCAGAATCCGGCTATAGGAGAAATAGTTATGGCCACTATAACCCACGCCGATGCTGACCGTATGTTTGGTGCTTTCGCCGAGCGGGAAGTTATAAGTAAGAGCGCAGCTAAAACCCTGGTTAAACATCCTTGCATCCCAGTTTTCATTGGTTGAGAGCTGGAAGTCATTAAAGAAATCAAGGCCCATAGTCACCTTGTTATCCGTTTTGTTTGCAATCAGCTGGGCATAGCTGCTGAGGGAAAGGATCAATGCAATCCATGTAAAAAGCAGTCTCTTCATGATAGATTATCTTTTCGTTATAAAGCGACAAAGGTACAAATAAAAATCAATGTTGCGCTAATTTGCTGGAAATTTGGGATCTTCTGTCGAGCAGATTATCGATTTCCTCATCGGTCAGATTGGGGTTTTTGAGCTGTTCATCAATAGTTTCTATCAAAGAAAGGTTGCGTTGCGCCTCATCAGAGAGTGGTTTCAGCTCCTCTTCCCGTTGATTGATAATCTCCTCCACGTCGAAATGTGGCGTCTCGTCCTCGTCATAATCCGGCCCGAGCTGTTCACGCAGCTGCTTCACCATGGTGGATATCATCATCTTGGTAAAAGGATCGATGTGAAGCATCTCCACTTTCAACTCATCTTTGACATCATCAAACTGTGCCATGAACATTTTCAGCTGCTCGACCTGTTGTGGATCAACACCCGGGAGGTCACCCAGCGACTCCTTCTCTATCAGTTTTTTGAACAACCTGAAAAAATCCTCTAATTCTTTTTTGAAATTCTCGTCTTCCATAAAAATCGATTTACAAAAAACATCTTTATGACAAATATCATGCAAAGGAAAAGAAAATTTCTGAAAAGCTAGTGTTTTATGACAAAATTTCCGATTTTTGCGACATGGAATTCAAAACTCTCAAGATACAGTTAGGGGAAAGCATGGCGTGGGTCAACCTTGACCGCCCCGAGTCGCGCAATGCGCTGAACGCCGAGATGATTCATGAACTCACGGAAGTTTTCAGTTGGTTAGGGACCCGTGACGACATCCGTGTCATCATCCTGAAGGGCAACGGCAAGTCGTTTTGTGCCGGTGCTGACTTAAACTACATGAAGGCCATGGCCCAGTTCAGCCGAGCTGAGAACATGAACGACGCCGAGCGTCTCTCGAAGCTGTTCCAGACCATTTATTATTGCGACAAGGCCATCATCACGGTGGTGCATGGCGCCTGTATCGGGGGTGCCAATGGCATTGTGGCCGCCTCCGACATTGTGATTGCCGCGACAGGCACCAGGTTCGCCTTCTCGGAGGTGCGTTTAGGCATCACGCCCGCCACCATCTCGCCTTTTGTGGTGCATCGCATCGGCCACACGGCTGCCAAGGAGCTGATGCTCACTGGCAGACCTTTCACCGCCTTGGAAGCCAAGGAGATGAAGTTGGTGAACACCGTCGTCGATGAAGCCCTTTTAATCGAGACTGAGCAAAGCTATATCGAGCATTTCATGCACGCCTCGCCTGATGCCGTAGCCGAATGCAAACGTCTGATCCGTTTGGTGGATGGCACCGGCGACCCGTATAACCCCCTCTTCAGCCAGACCTCTGCCATCATCGCCGACCAGCGCATCTCGAAGGCCGGTCAAGAAGGCATGACGGCATTCTTGGAAAAGCGGAAACCAGGGTGGGAAAACTAACCAGAAGACAGTAGGAAGAATGAATAGTAAGAAGATAAACAAAGTATTAATTGCCAATCGCGGGGAGATTGCCATACGCGTTATGCGAACCCTCAAACGTTTGCATATCACGAGCGTGGCGGTCTTCGCCGACAATGACGCCGACGCCTTGCATCGTCGCATGGCCGATGAGGCTTATCCCTTAGGCAATGGCATCCTCAAGGACACCTATCTTAATATACAGAAGATTATCGACGCCGCCCTCGACAGCGGTGCCGACGCCATACACCCCGGCTATGGATTCCTCTCGGAAAACCCCGAATTCGCCGAGGCCTGCCAACAAAACAACCTCATCTTCATCGGCCCTGATGCCGACACCATGCGCCTCATGGGCAACAAAATCGCCGCTCGTCAACTGGCCATCGAAAACGACATCCCCGTTACCGCAGGCATTACTGGCGACATGTGCCAGATTTTGGAACAAGCCGACAAACTGCCCTACCCCATCCTCATCAAAGCAGCGGCGGGAGGCGGCGGAAAAGGCATGCACATCGTCAGAAAAAAAGAAGACCTTAAAGAGGAACTGGAACGCGCCGCCCGTGAAGCTGAGAAATACTTCGGCGACGGAACCGTGTTCGTGGAACAATATATAGAGAACCCCCGACATATCGAGGTGCAGATCCTCGCCGACCACTTTGGCAACGTGATTCCACTCGGCGAACGCGAATGCACCATCCAACGCCGTTACCAAAAAATCATCGAGGAGTCACCATCACCTACCCTCAACGAGGAAAAACGCCTACAGCTGCTCGACACTGCCGTCAAGCTCTGCAAACAAATCGGCTACAAGAACGCAGGCACCGTGGAGTTCATCGTTGACCAAAACCAGAACTTCTACTTCTTGGAGATGAACACCCGAATCCAGGTGGAACACCCCGTCACGGAGATGCGCTTCGGCATCGACATCGTGGAAGAGCAAATCCGCATCGCCCGTGGCAAAGACCTCTCACCTCTTATCTCTAATCTCTCCACTCCCCAAGGCCACGCCATAGAACTGCGTATCTACGCCGAGGATCCAGAAAACGGATTTCTTCCCACCCCCGGGAAAATCACCGCCTATCATGAGCCACAAGGCAGAGGCATCCGTGTTGACAGCAGCATCAACCGCCCCTGTGTCGTCTCGGAGTCGTATGACCCCATGATTGCCAAACTCATCTGTCATGGCAAGACACGCCAGGCTGCCATCGAGACAGCACAACATGCGTTGAAAGACTTTATCCTGCAAGGACTCACCACCAACAAAGCCTACCTCTGGGAAGTCATCAAAAATCATGACTTCATCGATAACCACATCGACACTTCGTTTTGTGACACCCATCAAGAGGCCCTTCTGAAGGCTTTGAATGATAGCCGCATTAGCTTAAACATCAATGATATAGTCAGCTCTTTCCTGCTTTATGATTTCTGCAAAAAACACTTGGAGAGCCAAGCAGAAAACGTGTGGGAACAAATCGGCTACTGGCGTTACCACAGCCATTTCACCGTGGATGTCGAAGGTCAAAAAATCCCCGTCCACATCTGCCAATGGGAAGCGGAAAGCGGAAAATTGAAAGTGGAAAACGAAGAAAAAGGGAATGGAAAACTGTATTCAGCTGAATTGATTAGTTACCGAGATCATCAGCTAAAAATCATGCTCAACGGAAGGACCGAGGTGATTTATTGTTCGGTCACCGAAGACCAGAAGACCATCGTCAACTTCCATGGGCTCAACTTCACCTGTTACCGCACCGACCAACTCAACGACAACTTCGACTACTCACGCAAAGAACAGGTGAACGACAAGTCAACTCTCGTCTCGCCCATGCCCGGCAAGGTGGTCAAGATCAACGTGAAGGAGGGCGACGAGGTGACCGAAGGCACCGTGATGATTGTGGTGGAGGCCATGAAGATGGAAAACAACATCACAGCCACCGCCAAAGCCAAGGTAAAACGCATTTTGGTCGCTGAAAATGAAATGGTTGACAATAAAAAACAACTCTTGGAGTTAATTTAGAATTGAGAATTTAATATTGAGAATTTAGAATTACAAAGATATGAATTTCGACTTGACAAAAGAACAAGAAGCCTTACGCCAGAAGGTGCGGGACTTCGCGGAAGCAGAGATAAAACCCGTGGCCCGTTACAACGACGAGCACCAGCACTTCGACACCGAGCTGACCTTGAAGATGGGGCAGCAAGGGCTGTTGGGCATGACTGTCCCCAAGGAATATGGCGGTCAAGGTCTTGACAACTTGAGTTATATCATCGCCGTAGAAGAGCTTGCCCGTGTTGACGGCTCCACCGCCGCCACCATCGCCGCCGACAACTCGCTCGGCATCGGTCCCATCAAAGACTACGGCACCGAGGAGCAGAAACGCAAGTATTTGCCTGAGTTGTGCAAAGACAAGCTCTGGGGCTTCGGCCTCACCGAGGAAGACGCCGGCAGCGACTCACGAGGCACCAAGACCACTGCCCGACGCGATGGCGACACCTGGATCCTCAACGGCACCAAGATCTTCATCACCAACAGCGCGACACCCATCACCCTTGGCACCAGCGTGCAAGCCGTGTCAGGAGAGAAAGACGGCAAGCCAGAGTTCACCGCCCTCCTCGTGGAGAACACCACCCCAGGGTTCAACCAGACCCCGATGGACGACAAGATGATGTGGCGCGCCTCCAACACTGGCAAGCTCGTCTTCAACGACGTGAGACTGCCTAAGGAAAGCATCCTCGGAGAACCAGGAGAAGGCTCCCATATCATGCTGGCCACCCTCGACTCAGGCCGACTCTCCATCGCCGCCATGGGCTTGGGATGCGCGCAAGGCGCCTACGAGATGGCTCTCGCCTACTCCAAGAAACGCATCCAGTTCGGCAAGCCGGTCTGCAAATTCCAAGCTGTCAGCTTCAAACTCGCCGACATGGCCATGAAAATCGAGGCCGCAAGAGGCCTGCTCTACCATGCCTGCTGGCTCAAAGACCAGCACCGCCCCTTTGGAAAAGAAGCGGCCATGGCCAAACTCTATTGCTCCGAAGTCGCCGCCGAGGTCTGCGACAAAGCCGTGCAAGTCATGGGTGGTCACGGATTACTCAAAGAATTCGACATGGAACGCTTCTACCGTGACCAACGCATCCTCCAAATCGGAGAAGGCACTTCCGAGATTCTTAGACTCGTCATCTCTCGAGCGATAGGATGCTGAGGGGAATTTGAGAATTGAGAGGTTAGAGGTGATGTACTATGCTAACAATTACAAACAATTAACAACAATTAACAATAATTAAAGATATGAAGATATTAAACTACATTGCCATCATCGCCATCATTTACAGTGTGGTGGCAGCACTTTACAACAGCAGAATCAGAAAAAGCAACAAAGGTGACAAGACCCTTGCCAACAGCATGTTTCTGTGGCTCATCCCTGTCATCTATTTGGCTGTTTCCAGCTTCCTCACCATCATCCCCGCCCAGGAATGTGGCGTGGTCATCACCCCAAGTGGCGTGAAACAGCACACCTATTACACGGGATGGCATCTCATTCTGCCGTGGTACAACGTGCAGACTATGGATAAGACCGAACAGGTTTATACCTGCGCTAAACGTTCTGATGTCAGCCGTAGCGACCCGGATTACAAATCATACAAGGCTGACGCCACCCAAGCCGAGACCGTGTGGACCCCCACCATCGATGGTATCAAGATGGGTTTCGACATCAGTGCCTCATGGCGCATCGACCCCGAGTTCGCCTGGTGGATCTACGACAACGTGTCGGAGACCGACGGCAAGGAGAACGGTCGCTTCTACTGGCTCGAAGAGAATGTCATCAAGCCCAAGTTGAAGTCAGCTCTCGCCCTCACCACAAGCAAATACACCCCCATCCAGGTATATAGCACCAGCCGTGAGGAGATCCAAGCATTCGTGCTGGAGAGAATGAAAAAAGACATCCAGTCGTATCACCTCATCCTCGACCAGATTGACATCCGTGAGGTGTATTACAACAACGAATATGAGACCGCCATCAACCAGAAGAAACTCGAGGAACAGAAAGCCCTCACCCTCTCTGAGGTCACCAAACAGAAAGAAGAGCTGAAAAAGCAAGCCGAGATCGAGAAGGACATCCAGATCCTGAACGCCGAAGGCGAGGCCGAGGCTCTGAAAATCAAAGGCGCCTCCGTCTCCAACAACCCCAAGATTGTCCAACTCGAATGGATTAACAAATGGGATGGCAAGCTGCCCGAGATCATGACTGGGGATGGCAATGGGCTGCTGCTGAACCTGGATAAATAATTTAGAATTAAGAATTTAGAATTAAGAGATATGAAGCGTCGAGTACTACTCATCATGCTGATGGCCATAAGCTGTTTTGCTTTGGCCGCACCACTCAAGAACGTCGAAGTCCGCCTCACCCAACCTGACGGACAAGTCATCAACTGTTTCGCCTCTGGCGACGAATTCTACAACTACCTGCACGACGCCAACGGCTTCACCATCGTCCTAGACGATAAAGGCTATTATGTCTATGCCACCAAAGATGCCGAAGGCAAGGTCATCCCCACCTCTTACATCGTCAACAGCGTCGATCCTGCCTCGGTAGGCTTGAAGCCCTACGCAAAGATTTCCGAGAAAGAGTATTATGCCCGCCGCCACCAGCGCGAGCAGGAAAGCCAAACCCGCATCACCAAAAGCGGAGAAAAAGTACTTCTCCCCGCTCACCCCTCCCCGCTCACCTCAAAAACCTTTCCCAACGGACGCGAGCTCAACCACGGCCTTTACAACAACTTGGTGGTCTTCATCCGTTTCGCAGGCGACACTTACCACCACTCGTCGTTTTCCACGGTCGAAGCCATGTTCAATGCTGATGGCTATGAGGACAACTCTCTGCACAACTACTATCACCACACCTCATACAACCAACTTGACCTGTGGTCACACTTCTATCCTCAGCCCGATGGCGAGACCATCCTCTCCTACGAGGACATCTATCCCAAGCAATACTACCAGCCCTATCATCCTGTAAACAACCCTATGGGCTATCAGGACGGTGAGACCGCTGACCGTGAGTTCTCCATGCTGGAACGGGCCATCAACTACGTGGAAGAAATGGTGCCCGACAGCCTCGACCTCGACTACAACGGCGACGGGTTGGTTGACAACGTGGTGTTCGTCATCAAAGGCGAACCCGGCGAGTGGGCATCCTTGTTATGGCCTCATCGCTGGTGTATTTATGACCGCTATGTGCCGTTGAACGGACTACAAGTCTTCGACTTTAACTTACAGCTGGAGGAAGGCGGTTATTTCAACGTCAGCACGCTCTGCCACGAGATGTTCCACTCTTTGGGCGCTCCCGACCTGTATCATTACAGCGAAGGCATCGACCCTGTAGGCCCTTGGGATTTGATGTGCGGCACCACCGAGCCACCCCAACAAACCAGCACCTACATGAAATATAAATACGGCAACTGGGTGGACGAAATTCCAGTAATCAACTGGGGAGAGCCCAACGCCTTCGGCACTTACGAACTGGAATCCGTCTCCTGGGAAGGCGGTCGCCGCAACGGCTATATGTTTCCCGTGTCAAATGAGCAATATTTTTATGTAGAATACCGCGACAAGAACAATATCTTCGAAAGGGAAATCCCCAACAGCGGCATGCTGATTTACCGTATCGACACCCGTTTCGACGGCAACGCCTCCTGGAACGGTGACGACTACCTTGACGAAGTTTACATCTTCCGCCCCGGCGGCTCCATCTATCAAGCCGGTAATCTTGACCATGCCTACTTTAATGAAGAGTCGGGAAGAACCAGCTTCAACCCCAGCACCGACCCGTATCCATTCATCCACAACCAACCCTATCAGTATTTTGACCCGGGCTTTGAAATCACCAACATCAGAAAGGCAGGCCAAAAGATGTGTTTTGAGCTTCTGCCATACGGTGGTGAGTTCTCTGGTCCTTTGGTAGAGCATTTCACAGCCCATGTCAACAGCATGGAACATCAGGTGGAACTGTCGTGGGACACCATCGAGTTTGCCGACTATTACAAAGTGTATCGCGACGGGTTAGAGCTTGCCGACGTCACTGAAAACAGCTTCATCCATCCTTATACGGAAGCCGACAACGGATATCATGTTTACAGCGTGATGTTTGTCTCTGGTGGATTGATGCACGTTTATCACGCCTTAACCGACGCTTGGGTCATCCTTGGCGACTACACGACTGTCGATGTGGAAATCACCAGCGACTCCCCTTATGGCACTGAGGGCGGCGAGCTAGAAGTGACCTTCAACAACCCCGCCATGAAGTCACAATACTTCACCATTTACGAAGGATCTTTAACAAAGGTCCAGTTCCATGTCCCCGCCAACACCGAAGCCTCCTTACGCTGGCATTCCGGCTTTGATCCGGAGGGACACGGCATCCAGGTCACAGCTACCCAATACAACGAGAACGGACAAGAAGTGCTGTTCAACATTGAAAATCCCACTGAAGGACTGCTCGGGATTTGCACCCCACCGGAAGGCACGCTGGGTATCATGCAACCGCAACATCTCAGTGCCACTCCCCAAGAAAACGGCATCCTGCTTAGCTGGACCATACCAGCCGAAAACCAAGCATTCAACATCTATCGTGACGGAGTTTGCATTTATCCTGAATGGAACGGATATGAGTTCCTCGACGATCAACTGACCCGTTCTGGAACCCACAGCTATTACGTCTCCAATGCCCACAACACCCATTGGTCGTCAGAGGACCAAGTCGTTGCCACCGCCATGACTTTCACTTGCGAACCGCCTCAAAACCTCCAAGGTGTCCACTACGCAGGAAGCCAACCCCATAACGAGCTGACTTGGGAAGCCCCTCAGTTTATCGGTCACGGCATGCTGGCTTACGACGACAATACCTTTGTTGACCAGATGGGGTCGAAGACTCAGAAATTCGGCATCAAAGTCACCCCGGAATACCTTTCTTGGTTCGAGGGTCTTCCTCTCACTCATATCGGAATGTTCGATTGCTCCGCCGGCACCTACACTTTCAAAATCCACAGCGGCGAGACTCCCGACAACAACAACCAGCTCTACAGCCAAACCCATGAGATGAACGGCACCCAGAACTTTGTCCGCTTCCCCCTCGACGAGGAGGTCCCCTTCGATGTCACCCAGCCCTTATGGATCTGCGTGGAGCCAAATAACGTTGAACATCCCGCACCTTACGGAGAATTTGTAGGCAACCCCAACAGCTGCATGGTCAAGGTGTCGGGCCAATGGAGACCCATCACTTATTATAGCCAATATCTCAGCTGGCTGCTACGCGCCTATACCCAACCCGCCGACAATAACCGTGAGTTCAGCTATAAGGTCTATGCCGGACCCGAAGAAGGCGAAGACTATCAGATGAGTGTGGTTTTCAACGATCTCTCATCAACCAGCGTGACACATAACACCAACGAGAACACCCGATACAACGTCACTGCCATCTGGAACGGCAAGGAAACCGAGTTCTCGAACAGCATCTTCTTGGGACCCAGTGTGGATGTGGAAGAACAGATAACATCTGAAAGCGATTGGTTTGCCTATATCAGCAACGGCAACCTCATCGTCAACGGAGAAGGCACCCTCCAGCTCTTCGACGCTCTTGGTCGCCAACTGTTCACCAAGCAACTCTCCACTCTCACTTCTCACCTCTCAACTCCCCACGCCCCTGGCGTGTATGTGTTACGCCTCATCAATGGCAACGAGGTGAAGACGCAGAAAATCGTGATACAATAGCCCCTCCCCCTGCCCCCTCCCCCGAGGGGAGGGGGGTGACCCAAAGACCTTTTAATCACTTTTCAACCATTATGAGAACACCCACCTTATTTAAAGAATACATCTGGCTGGTCAACACCATCCATCGAGCTGGGCGGATTTCGTTTGCTGAGCTCAATGAGAAATGGCAACGTACCGAGATGAGCGAAGGAATCCCGTTGAGTCGCACCACCTTCAACCGTCACAAGGATGCCATCGAGGACATCTTCGGCATATACATCGACTGTGACAGAAGGGATGGCTATCGTTATTTTATTGGAAATGAGGAAGTACTTCGTGAGGACACCGTCCAAAACTGGATGTTATCGACCCTCACTGTGAACAACCTCGTCAGTGAGAGCATGGGCTTGCAGCACCGCATTGTATTGGAGAACATCCCGTCGGAGGGAGTGAACTTAGAGAAGGTGATCCAGGCCATGAAGGACAATCATAAAGTGACGGTACAATATCGCCGTTATCAGTCCACCGAGACCAGGACTTTCCTTTTGTCGCCCTATTGCATCAAGCTATTCCGCCAACGCTGGTATCTTTTGGGACGTTTCGATGATGGTGGTTTCGCCATGTTTTCGTTTGACCGGATGCAGGACATCACTGTTTCGGAGGAAATCTTTAAGATGGACCGTGAATTCGACGCCTCCGAGTTTTTCGGCGAGTGCTACGGTGTGGTGATTGGCGACGGGAGCAAGCCCGAACGCATTGTGTTACGGGCTTTTGGCAAGGAGCAGTATTATCTTCGTGATTTGCCTTTGCATCACACCCAAAAGGAAATCCCGTCGGACTCGGGCGACGACCATGCCGATTTCGAGTTGTTTTTGCGTCCCACCTACGATTTCATGGGGCAGTTACAGTCGCGCGGAGCCTGGCTGAAAGTGCTTGAGCCCCAGTGGTTAGCCGACGAGATGCGTCGTTGGCATGAGGATGCCGCGAAGATTTACGAGTCCTAAAGAAACATTGACTATATGCCGAAATTCTCACAGGTTTGGTATTGAAATATGCCGAAATTCTCAAAGCATTTAGTCTTATATTGTACCAGCTTCGAAAAGTAAACACTAAGAAGCTGTTTTGATTTTTTGTTTAAAGTTTTATTTTTTTTCTTTTTCGGCTTCTTTGAGGGTCTTTTTGGTCTGATTTTTTGTTTCGCTCGCTCCGATAGCCCGCTATCGTCGTTCGCTCAACAGAAAAATCATC
>JAEEII010000133.1 GCA_016281295.1 Bacteroidales bacterium | reverse complement strand
GGGGTAATCATCTCTCGGCGAGGGCCGATGAAATAACCTTTAACGGACTTTGTTTTTACAAGAGTGGCCTTCCCGAAAAGCCATGATAGGCGGGACAGGTACTCCGAGCTCAACTCTGATATAGCATCAACAGCTATAACTCGTTGATTTCCAGACTGGAAAAAGCTTATCATAGAGGCATTGTATTTTCAATTAATATGCCTGCAAAGATAAACAAATAGTTGAATAATAAACGCCTAATACCTTGTATAATTAACATTTTTACAAAAAAGACACCCGTTTCGTGATGGTCCCAGCATCCGTACTCACACGAACCAAATAGACGCCTTTGTCGAGTGACGACAGGTCCAACACGACCTCATCCTCACCGACCTCATCCTCATAAACCCTTTGTCCGAGGAGGGAATAGACGGTTACATGCCTCATCCCTAAGGCTTTAATCGTGACAACACCCGAGGTGGGATTGGGATAGAGATTCACATAAGGAACAGTCTGGTTTTCCACGACCGACCAATTGGGGTCCCAAATCATACGAGCATATTCCGGGTGGTCAACAAAAGGATTACGGTTATGTTGATAGTCATTATAAATGGCATTGTTGCGGTCAATCTCTTTTTGGCTGACGGGATCCATTTCATTCCAGCGGAGCAGCAAGGCGATGGCCCAAGATTTAATCTCCGATTTGGTGGTCATATCACTCGAGCCCCAGCTGGAGTCCTCATTATAATAACGAACGCTCATATACATGATAGCACGGGCGAAGTCACCTTTATAAGCATCGATAGGCTCAAACACCGTTCCCGAGAAGCCAGGTGTCTTGCAGCTACCCAACTTGGATCCATTCTTTGAGGTCCAACTGGCGGATTGCACCTCGCCAAATGCATAGTTATTCCTCTTGTTGTTTACATAACCATCGGTAGCGAAGATATGATGCAAATCCGTTCGTGCTGTGCCATCGTTGTTGAACCAGCTCTGCGGCCAGGAATGCTCACGGTTGTAACAGTCGCCCTCATTGCTATAGCTGCCACACTGATCGGTTACCATCTGATAGGTATAAGGCGGAGTCCCTCCGGGAATGTCCGAATACATATCCCAGACCACGCCATTGCCTTTATTGTCGGTACTCCAGAAGGCATTCCAGATTTGCGCATAAGAAATCGAGGTATGGCCTTTGATGATGTTGTGCAAAGCCACCTTCAACGGATTGCCTGTCAAGCCATTGGCCGAATTGTAATAGTTGGATGGTGCCTGACCAAAGGCGAACAGCACCCCAAGAACGAATCCAAATAATAACACGCCTCTCTTCATAATTCTAATTTTAAAATTTTAAACTAAATCCGTAAAAAGGTAAAGGATGGCGATGACAATCAAAAACACCGCCCCCGAGAACTCAATAAAGCTGGTAGCCTTTAACATATTAGGGATATAAACCACCTTGATGGAATGCCAAGCCCAAAAGAACCCAGCCACAGCAATCGCTAAGAAAAACCAGTGTCCGAAAGGCATATAACCCTCGCTACACACCCCCAGCAGCAAGGTATTCATCCCCGAGATGATACCCAGCAGCAGAAATCCCCAGTTAGAGGTGAATGAATAGAGGTGTTTGGCTTTCAGGACCTTCATGGCGTCAATGATCATCTTGACCGCCACCACCATCATCATGGCAAAGGTCACATACCGCATCAAGTCGCCGAACATATAACCAATCAGGGAGCCGATGAGGTAGCCCAAGAAAGCCATCAGCGCCTGTGTGACGGCAAAAACCAACGACACGAGAAAACGTCTCGAAAGGGTACTTTCCTCCGCAGGCTCCAATCCAACCGCCCACGGCACAATGCTGGAAGTCAAAGCCAGACAATAAATGATTCCAATAATGATTGCAGCAGTAGTCATGGCGCAAAAATATAAATAATCGGCGAATTAAACGAATTAAGCGAATAAAATAACGGCGAATTAAATGTCGGCAAATTAAATGTCGGCGAATTAAGCGAATTTGGCGAATTATCTATTAATAAGAAAAAATTCGCTTAATTCGCCTAATTCGCCGACAAAAAAATTCGCTTAATTCGCTTAATTCGCCGATAAAAACAAATTCGCCGGATTTAAAGCTGTTAGGGTACCCTGCTAGGGAACACAAAATTTTGATTCTCAGGATTTTGCGAGAGGTAAAGATAGCCTTGACCAGGCTCCAAGGTCTGAAGGTTGCCCGTCCATCCCCCCTGCAAGGTGTCGTAGATGGAGAAGCTCATCTGACCTTTAATGAGGTCGGATTGAGCAGGTTGAAGGTCTGAAAGAGCCTCGATAAGCGGCATGGAAGTGTTCATTGGATAACCTATCCAGTTCCAGCCAGGTTTCAGCTCAATCGGATGCTCGGCAGGATTCGCCTGTTGCCCAGTAAGCGTGAGTTGCATGTCGTGATTCACCAACACCAGATACATCTGCGTGTTGTCGAGCGACGACAAGGTGCCAGCCCATTCCTCGTTACCGTAGCTGACGAAATAATCCTGCGACTTGACCACCGCCGTCTCACATTCCGAAGCAATGGCATTCTGCATCTCCATCAGCGACTGGGGACGATAATCCACATAACTGGAAATCCAATTCCAACCTTGCGACAACAAAAACGTCTGTCCGGAAACCGCAGGAGGTACGTCAAAGAAATTGGCCACCAAGTCGCGCTTGCCCGTCACCACGAAAGTATAAACAGGATTGGTGGAAACCACTGCCCTATCGTCCTCCTCCGTCCAGTAATGGAACCAGCTGCCCTCGTCAGCCACAGCGGTCAAGGTACATTCCTCTCCGTACAAATAAGAACCCGAGCCTTGCACATTACCGCTCCCACCTGTATCACCCGTGACGGCCACGATGGGAACCTCGTCCTCCACCGTAGCAAACTCGAAGAGATAGGGATTGCTCGCCTTGCCCAACATGGCATCGGCAACAAAGGTCACCGTGGAGGACTCGGCCATCAGCTCCGCCTCGGTCTCATCGTCATACAACCTGAAAGAGATCTCATCACCTGTCTCACCGCTCACCGAGAGGAATACCAGATAACGGTCAACACTGCTGAAATACCGTAACGATTCACAACCGCGACATGACCCTCCGCAAAAAGCGCCCACTTCCATCGTCGTTCTGGGAATCTCCGCCTCGTTGATGCGAATCACCCCTACCATGGTCATGGTGTTCGCGAATTCATGAGGATTGAAATCCCAATGTCGCTGTGCTTGGGCGCTGATAGCAAGAATTGCCATCAGCGCTATAGTTAATATATTTTTCATAGAAATATACTATTTATCTAACAATCATTTTAGAACAAGAAACGCCCTTGCCATCCATAGTCACTTTCACAGCATAGACACCAGCGGTGTCGGGAGCTTTAATCTCGAAGGTCTCGCCCTTTACCCTTTCGGATGTCAACACATTACCCAAGGCATCCACGATTTCGACAGTCACTTCACCATGGGCAGGAAGGCTGATGCGCACCATTTGGTTGCGACGCACAGGATTGGGGTAAACAATCAAATCATTAACAAAGGTGTCATCCGTCGCGTTGAACTTGGCAAAGCTGACCTTCAGCGGATCCTTGACAGCACCGAGGATGGCATCCTGTTCAAAACGGAGTGTTTCTGTGTTGCAGCCCACCTCGCCTGTCTCGGTGTCATAGAGCGCCCAACGCAGTTCTGCTTGCCCGATGCCCACAACGGTAAGGAAGGCTAGATAACGATCCAAAGCCTCCACATACATCAAACGGGCACTGCCCCGGCACTCGTTGCCAGCAAAGGCAGCCAACTCGTAACGGCTGTCGCGGGCTTCCATGCCTTCGAGCTCCACCACGGCAACCACACTCATGTTGTAAGGATATGCGTTCACGTTTGCCACCCAATGACAGACTTCGTTAGTGCCATTGAAAACAGAGATGTCATCCTTAGCCGACACGGAATAGGTCAGCTGCGTCACACCACCATTCAGCGAATGGTACATGAAGCCCATGCCAGGTTTTAGCATTTGCAGCGCACCCGTCCAGCCAATGCCATTCACATATTGCGAGAACAAGCCGTGACTCTTGATTACATCGCCATCCTGAGCGTTGAATCCCGACAAGGCGTTGTTGAGCGAAGCCACGCTGATAGATGGATAGCCCACCCAGTTCCACCCAGTGTACAAAGTAACGGGATGCTGCGCCGGGTCGGTGAAGGATCCCGTGACGCTCAGCATGGCCGGGGCATTGGTGTTGACCATATACATCGACTCAGGGTGAATCGCCTCAAGGGTGCCTGTCCAGCCACTCTCATCGTGCATGACAAAACCGTCGGTATGCGACTTAATCATCACACCGTTTTCGCCGAGGCTTTCTTCCATCATCAGCAGACCATTGATGCCAGTTTGGTCAATATAAGTCGAGAACCAACTCCACCCTGTTTCAAGGGCTGTGTTCTGCATGGGTATGAAGTTGAGAATCTGGGGAGCGTTGTAGCTGCCCACGATACCGTCAGCCTCAAAAGGAATCACGGTGGTGCATCCTAACATCGACTCCTCTCCCGTGTTATGGTCATAGAGACGGAAGCTGATGAGGTCGCCCGACTCACCAAAGAGGGTGAGAAACACCATAGAACGGTTCAAGGCAGGGTAAGTGGTCAGCAGTTGGCT
>JAEEII010000132.1 GCA_016281295.1 Bacteroidales bacterium | reverse complement strand
TCCATCTCTGTCCGGGGTTCGGCGTTAAAGGCTACAGTAAGCAATTCGCCGGTAAACTGTTTGGCTTCTGGCCCGAATATGCTGATGACCTTGAAAGCCTCTTCATCATCACAACGCTTAAACCCCTCAGCGTAGAAGTAGTTCACTTCCTGGTCAGTGAAAGCCCGTTGTTGGGAAATATATGTCCTCAAGGCCATCACTTCGTTGGGCGATAAAAAGTCCTTAAGTCCTGTGGTTTCGAAAACTGCTCTAAAGATAGGATAGAGATAAATGTTGTAATACGGCTCAAAATTGTTAATTCTATACATAATTGTTTCTGTGTTTTGGTGGATTTGTATTGTAATGAAGGGTGATCCTTTCTGGGGCATTAAACATCATGCAAGTAGAGTTTGACCCACTCGTCTCCGGCATCGATGAAATCGTCGATGGCGAAGTTGAAGATACGTAATTTGATCCAGAAAGGTTGCGCCGTTTTGTTCGATGCTCTTACGCTTTCGTAGAGTACTTGTGTGGGGATGGATATTTGGATGTCGGAGAAATCGCTGTTGTTGTACTTCGGCGTGAATTCATAGGTGCAAATCATCTGATTTGAAGACGCCGTGGAGTAGTTGTCGTTGTCAGTGGTCATTATGGTTGCATCGTAATGGTAGAAATAGGCGCAGCAGGCACATTTCTCTCCTTGACAGCCTTGTATATTGAAGTTGGTGTTGATCATGAGAAGATACTCGTCATCTATGATCATACTTTCCAATGTCGAATCCTTGAATGTGCATTTCTTGTCAACTTCCTGAACACTCATGTCGATATTGTTGTTCAACTTTGCCCTCAACTTATTATTGAGCGACTCTATGGCCTTGCTTCTTTTCTCCTTGTTTTTTGCATCGCTTATCCGACATTCCCGTGATGTACTTCCCATTTGCAGTTCGAGGTCGTCGAGTTTGTCCTCGATGTCTTGCCAGAAAGCCTTCTCGATACGTTTTTTCACTTCTGGCTGATCATAAACAGGTCCGTTGTAAGCAAGTCCGTAAACGCTCTTGTCAAAAGCCTTGAGGGTTTGTCGTATAAGTTTTTTTGAACGGAAGCCGCTTGTGACATTTCCCAAGAATTTATCATTGGCATAGAAACACACAACACCTGTTTCCAAAAATTGTCTTAAAGAATTGCCGGCAAGACCGTCCACATTAAATAGTTTGTTATAGCCATGTTGTCCATTCTTGTCAAAGAAGATGACCAGCTTCATGCCAGAAACAATCATTCTGCTTGAGCTCAAATCCAAGCTTTCCGTGATTTTGTCGAGATCGGGTGTTTCGGTGTAATAAGAGAGCGTGTCCACTCCGATGAATTCTTTGACCTCATCCAGCGTTTTCTGCACGAAATGGATGGTGCAAGGGGTATAATTGCGATAGTCCCCGGGAATTTTCCTTTCATCGCGCTCATAATAACTGATAACGATGTAAGTATCCATGACGCTGTTATCCCTAAGTTCTTTATAAGCTTCGCTCGGTTCGGTGTCTTCGGCACTGATTTGTGGCATAGGCAGGAGGCCTTCTTTGATCGCTACGCTGTAACCGTCGATTTGCTCTTCGCTTTTTTCCTCTACGATGATTGCTTCGGCAATTAGGTCAGAAGCGAACTGTTTACGTTCTTGGTCGAACTGATAGATGGCGGTGATGGCGTCGCCGACGTCCGGGAAAACGTTTTTCGCTTTGGTGTTGATGATTTTTTCCACTTTACGGCTGTCGATATCCGAGTGTCTTGCAACGAAATCGTTGATGGCAAACGTTTCCTTGTATCCAAGGAATCCGTTGTCGCCAGAAATTTCAATCGCCAAGCGGATGATGGAATGGAGGTCTTCTGTTTTGATGTCGTAGTGTTTATTCATAATGGCTTCGTTGTGTTGAGGTTGTCAAGTTGATTCTGCAAATATACTCTATTCCTTGGAAAAAATGTGTAAAAATAATATTTTATTGGGAAAAGGTTTTATAATTGATGTTTTATGTGTATTTTTGAAAGCGAATCACAGATGTAGATTCTTATTTCAATGAAAAATACAAGCAAACTTACATTTACCGCTATGGCAACCCAATTTCAAATTACTCATGACGAGACTTTTCTCCGTCAGTTCCGTGATAAGAACAGTACCTTACACCACACAGACGAGGAGGTGGCACTGCTGCGCCAAGCCAGCGAGCAGGGCGACCTTTACGCCAAGTATGCCTACGGCCGTTGGCTCTATTTCGCCAATCCCCACGAAGGTGCAATCAGAGAGGCCGAAGAATTGTTATTCTCCACCATAGACGAGATTCCCGAGAGCGAGGCAGCTTACGCCATGATGATTCGTTACGGCGAGACCGAGGTGACCCGTCCGCCCCTGATGGACATCGAGGCCTATCTTGACCATTGCAGTCGTGCCCTTCAGCGGGGTAGCATCCTCGGTGTAATCATGGATGCTAAGAACCGCCTTTCCGGTCAGTTCTGTGATGCCGCCCCCCAGCAGGTGGTCAAAGAGATGGAAACGCTTTTGGCCGATGCTCCCGAATCCGCCGCTGCTTGGCACCGCATCTTGGGTTACGCCTACGAGGAGTTGGACCGCAGAGACGAGGCCATCGACCAATATGAGCAGGCAATAGCCCAAGGCGACCTTCAGTCCTATTCCGCTTTGGCTTTCCTCTATTACAATCGAGGCAATATAGCCCTTTATGAGGAGATAATGGAAGAAGGTATTGAGCATGGTTGTGTTGATTGTTTTTTCTACAAAGCCCTTTGTTACGAACAAGAGGGTTTTGAGTCGTTGGAGGAGTCTGAACAGCAGCATGAGCATCAGATAATCGATCAGCGTTTGCGCCGTGGCCTGGCTATGGGCGACGGTTTCTGTGGTTATCTTCTCTGGCGCAATCATTATTATGGTGAACTGGGCTTCGAGAAGACCGATCTCGTTGCCACTTTGCCCTTCCTTCGTCGTGGTTGCGAACTTTACGACACCTGGAGCATGACCCAACTGGCAGTCATTATGGAAGATGCCAGCCAGCCCATTCCCAATGAGATGAGACTGACCGCCACAGAGATAGCCGAACTGAGGCTGAAAGTCGCCCGCTACAATCTCAATGATGAAGAGGCTTTGGCGAAACTTCAGTCTGTCAGCGACCCCGCTTTTTTGCTGAAGTATAAACAGGAGTTTGATGACTTCTGGACGCCTAAGTTCCAGCAGTTGGCAGACAATCTCCATCCGTTGATTGGGTTTGAGGATGACGAGGATGAGTTGGATGACGAAGATGTGGATGACGAGGATGAGGTGGAGCAGAGCCCCATTGACCCGTCAGTGATTCTTATCTGGCCTTCAGGTCATCTTGAGGTGGTGGAGGCCGATGTGAGCCAAATGAAGAGTTACCGTGAGATGGCTCAGGAACTGATTCGTGCCGACGGCCTGGATGCCGTTCATTTCTCTCCAGCCTTGACACAGGTGAAAGAGGATGCGGGGCTGAGCATGAATGTGGCTATGTATGTGGACCGTGACGCAAACGCCAAAGGTCTGCCCGACAACGCCATCGGCACCATTCTCTACGGTCAAGGGCAGGAAATACGTGGACCTATCATCATCGCGCTGGAAGACCAACGGTACGACTGCTACAGTTTCACCACGCTGGATGACCTTGTGGATACCTACAATGCTATCAATGACGTCTGCGGCGGATTGCTTATTATCAAGGATGAGGATGACGGTCG
>JAEEII010000131.1 GCA_016281295.1 Bacteroidales bacterium | reverse complement strand
ATATGCCTTCAAATTCGGGGTTGACGTATGGTGCCGCCCCTTCGGTATGAAGGTGATGGATGTAAACGTTTTTCAACTCACCGGCGCGGCCTCGCTCGCACAGGGCTTTCACTAAACACTGGGGTACGTTGGAGACGGAACTGATGTGAACATGGTCTCCCGACTTAATGACTTTGACAGCTTCTGCTGCCGTAACTGCTTGATACTGCTTCTTCATTTTGTTTCCAACACTTTCATTTCCAAAGCCTTGGGAAAAATGTTGGAATAGTTAAAATGAAGATAATCCCCAAATCAAGGGTGCATCTTTATCATACCGAATCCCAACTCCAATTCCCGGAAGCCTTGTTTCGCGACTTGAGGCAGGTCTTCTGACTGAGGCCTCGCATCTACCGCCTTCCCATCCGACGAGCGTCAGACAGTGGCAGAGTGGCAGGCGATTGGCCATCACAGCAGCGGGAACTGTCCGGGATTCACACCCGATTCCCTATTGAGTCCGTGAAGGACACCACAAATCGGCGGCAAAGGTATGAAATTATCTGATTATTCCTTACTTTTGTCGGCTTAAAAATATCGTATTCTATGAGAGCTTTTTTGACAATTCTTATGTTGGTGGTCTCCAACGTTTTTATGACTTTTGCTTGGTACGGGAATCTTAAGTTGGAGGAAATGAAAATCACCACTCATTGGCCGCTGATTCTCATTATTTTAGCCTCATGGGGCGTGGCCTTGTTTGAATATTCGTTCATGATTCCTGCCAACCGTATCGGTTTCATTGGACGTGGAGGTCCCTTCAACTTAATGCAGTTGAAAGTGATTCAAGAGGTGGTTTCGCTCACCGTGTTCACCATCGTCGCAATGTTGATTTTTAAGGGACAGCCTTTGCATTGGAACCATCTGGTGGCTTTTCTCTGTTTGGTGATGGCTGTTTTCTTTGTGTTTTTGAAATCATGAGAAGTCATATATTAAACAAAAGATATACAAGCTATGCTACAAAAAGGAACCAAAGCCCCTTATTTTGAGGGACAAGACGAGAATGGTAATCTCGTGAAACTAACTGATTTCTCCGGAAAGAAATTAGTGCTCTATTTCTATCCTAAGGACAGCACCCCGGGTTGCACTGCCGAGGCGTGTGATCTGCGTGATAACTACGAGCGTTTTCTTTCATTGGGTTATAATGTGTTGGGTGTCAGCCGTGACAGTGCCGCTTCGCATCAACGTTTCATCGCCAAATATAATCTTCCTTTTCATCTGATTGCCGATACCGATTTGTCCATCCTGAAAGCATACGAGGCATGGGGAGAGAAAAAGATGTACGGCAAGGTGACTGAAGGCACGTTACGCACCACATACGTCATCGACGAAGAAGGCGTGATTATCGATGCCATTGGCAAAGTTGACACGAAGAACCACACGGCACAAATTTTATAATATAATATCGCTATGAACACTCAATTCACCATCCGTCCAGCGAGGCCTGAAGAGGCTGGCCTCGTCCTTGACTTTATCAAGAAACTCGCCATGTATGAGAAATGCGCTGATGAGGTCGTGGCCGATGAAGCCACACTGTATCATTCTCTGTTTGTGGAGCATTCCGCCGAGGTGGTCTTTGCTGAGGAAGACGGCGTTGTCGTAGGCTTTGCCTTGTTTTTCCACAATTTTTCCACCTTCGTCGGACGTAAAGGCTTGTATCTCGAAGACCTGTTTATCCTCCCCGAGAAACGCGGCAGAGGCTACGGCAAGGCTCTCTTGAAATATTTGGCCAGGATTGCTGTGGAGCGTAATTGTGGTCGCATGGAATGGATCTGCCTCGATTGGAACAAACCTGCCTTGACTGTTTATCGGAGCATCGGTGCTGTGCCCATGGACGAATGGACTGTGCAACGATTGGATGAAACGGCTTTGCTAAAATTTGATGGCGAGAAATCTACACTGCCAACAACACTAACAACTGTGCGGTAAAGATTCGCAGGAACATGGTCAGCGGATAGACGGTGGCGTAACCCATGTTGGGAAGCTTACAGCCCTCGGGTGCCACGGTGTTGGCAAAGGCCAGGGTGGGCGGGTCGGTATGGGAGCCTCCGATGAAGCCCATCAGCGTGAAGTAGTTCATCTTCAGCACTAAACGTCCAAATAATGTGACCAACAGAGGGGGCACCATGGTGATGATGATACCATAAACGACCCACATATAGTGCTCTTGTACCGTGGCAACAAACTGGCCTCCGGCACTCAACCCCACGCCGGCAAGGAAGAGGGCAATGCCCACTTCACGGAGCATCCACACCCCATGGCTGTCGGTGAACTCGGTGGTGAACCAGCTTTTCTTTACGCCTAACCAGCTGCCTATGATGGCGACTACCAAGGGTCCACCCGCCAAGCCTAACTTGATGGGTGCTTTCATGCCTACTGGAATCGGGATGGAACCGACGATAATGCCTAAGGCGATGATGACAAAGATGGGGATGAGGTTCACTTTATGACGTTGTGACAGGGGCGTGGCTTGTTTTTCCCCCTTGGGCTCAAGGGTGTTTTCGGTGGAAGGCTCTTTCATGAGGTCGATGCGGCAAAGCGGACGCAAGAGGATGCAAGTCAAAATCATGCCCACTACAGCTAAGGGATAGGCTACAGCATAACCCGCCGCCAAACGGTCGGAAGCACCGGCAACCCCCAAGTCGTTGACGGCTTGTTGAGCAGCGGACAGTCCAGGCGTGTTGGTGATGGCACCCGTATAGACCCCGGCCATGTCAGCCAGGTCTTGATGGGCGACCTTAGCGATAATCACCGTGATGAGTACACCCAACGCCACGTTCACCAAGGCCATCAGGTTCATGGCTAAGCCACCTTTTCTGAAAGAACGGAAAAAACCTGGGCCAACTTGCAAGCCTACAGCCACGACGAAAAGAATCAAGCCAAACTCCTTGATGACATGCAGCATCTCGCCGTTGAGGCTGATGCCGCAGGCGCTGAAGGCAATGCCTACAAAAAGCACCCAGGTGATGCCTAACGAGATATGAGCGATTTTGATCTTGCCCAACAGCAGGCCAATGAAGATGGAGAAGGCTAAATACAAGATAGTGGGACCTACGCCCGAACCAGTGAAGAGATTCAACATGATGAATTTTTTAGTGAAACAAAAACAGGGATTATCTTGGTACGCTCGCGATGATGGTCAGAATATTGTTGACGAACATGTTCACTGCAATGGCCAGCAGGATGACGCCGAAGAACTTCCTGAGGATGAATATGAGGTTCTCGCCCAGAATGCGCTGAATCTTGTCGAGCGAGCGTATGACAAAATAATCCAAGAGGATGTTGAGCAACAACGCAATGAGAATGTTGATGACAGCATAGTCGGCGCGTAAAGAGAGCAAAGCCGTCAATGCCCCTGGGCCAGCAATCAAAGGGAAGGCGATGGGGACAATGCTGGCGCCGCCCTTTCCGCCTTCGTTTTTGATGATTTCCCGACCGAGGATCATCTCCACCGCCAGGATGAACAACACGAATGAGCCCGCCACGGCAAACGAGGCCGCGTCGATGCTGAACAGTTTCAGTAAGGCGTCGCCTGCAAAGAAGAACGCCAAAAACAGGGCCAATGCCGTCAAGCAGGCCTGTCCCGCCTTGATGGTCTTTTTTTGCTCCTTCATGCTCATGAAGATGGGAATCGAGCCAAAGATGTCGATGATGGCGGCCATCACAATGAAGGAGCTGAATATTTCAACGAAATTGATTTTACCTAACATAGTTTTTCCCTTTCTGGACGCTCAATTTGATGACTTCGGTGCTGCGGACCATTGGTTGAACTTACAGCTACGGGCATAGCTCCTGATTCACACAGGATTCCCTGTTAATCTTCGGCGGGAGAACCCGAATCCGGCGGCAAAAGTAGCGAATATTTTGAAATCGTGGGCGAGATTATAACAAAAAAAGCCGTCGGAATCCCAACGGCTTTCTGGCTGTACTCCCGCAGGGGGTCGAACCCTGGACACCCTGATTAAGAGTCAGGTGCTCTACCAACTGAGCTACGGAAGCATCGTTTGCGACTGCAAAAGTACAACCTTTTTTTATTATAACAATACTTTTTTTGAAGTTTTTTCTTCTTTTTTTATTAAAATGTTGTAAATCATCGAATTATTATCTTTTCAATATGGGTGACATCCTCTCCCTGAAAAGAAATGAAGTAGATCCCTTTTGGATGACTGCTCAAATCGATTGTTGTTGTTTCCCCGTTAAGGGTTCCAGAAAGCACCATTTGTCCCATCAGGTTGTGGATGAGATATCCGACAGCTTGCGGTTGTGCCGATATGCATTGGGTCTCCACAATGATTACACCGTTACAAGGATTCGGAAACACCTCGAAAACGACTTGCTTTTCATCGACATTCAAATAGTGATGCATTACGATGTGGATGTTGAAGTCCACCGACTGGCCATTGCTGAAGGCTCTTAACGTGAGCTCTGCTTCGGCTTCTTCGTTGACCAAACGGTTCAGCGTGAGGGTTTTCCCATTGAGCAAGGCTGAAAGGACGTTCTCGTTGTTGTTGGAAACCAAAGAATAGACGATGGCGTTGTCGTCATTGTCGGGGTCGGAAGCAACGCCAGTGAGGTCGAGGTCAATGCTTTGCGGGAACAAGTTAAACACCACCTCTGCCACAGGGTTGGCGATGAAAGGAGGCTGGTCGGGGGTCTCAGGGGCAGTGCCGTTGAAATCGTCCATGCAGAAGTAGGCGGGCGTGATCATGCCATAGCTGTTGTTTTTGGAGGATGATAGGCTAAAGCTGATGCTTGCCACGGCGCCGAGGCCGCTGAGGTCGAACCATTCCCAATCGTTGAGAATATAGTCGTCCTCATGGTTGGCGAAACGGTAGTCGGCGAGATAGAAGTCGAGCGTTCCCACGGTTTGACCGCTGGCGTTTTTGCCGGTTGCGGTGAGCTTGAACCAGTCGGGGTCATCGCCAGTCGTGCCACCAAAAGGAGTGGCGGTGTAATCGCCTTCCAGCATGTTCTGATAAGCCCATAGGTTGTTGGTGACATAGCAGCCTGTGACGGTGTGCGACGAGCCGTCAAGTGTGGATGCTTCGGTCTGGGCTCCCATGGCGTATGCCACGGCATATTGTGCGGATCCGTCATATCCCTCTCCGGCGACCGCGGTATATTGTGCGTTCATGGAGACTTGGGAGAGGTCGGTATGGTTAGAGACGGTGAAGCCGCCCCAGAAATACTCGCTGTAATAGTTGGTGAACGCCCATCCGTTGCTGATAAGGGTGTTGTCGCCTTCTGTAGGAGCCTGCCAGATGCCTTCGGCGTTTAGCGTCACATCCTCGAAGGTGGCAATGCCTGGCCCGATGACCACGGCTTCGCCTGACAGCAGGACTTCCATATCGACTTGTTTGCCGTTGCTGGTAGCACGGATTACCATGATCTTATTCGAGAAGGCAGCGGGGGTGTTGCGGATGAGGGTCAGCACGAAGCTGGCATACATGGCAGTGACTTCGGAAGGACATGACAGCACGCTGATCTCAATCATGGCGTTGTTGTTGTCTGGGTCGTCGAAGGTGTTGGTGAGTACGAAGTTCAGGGACTGAGGGAACTCGGTGAACAGGACCGGTGCCAAAGGGTTGGCCACCACGGGGGGCAGATCCTCGGCGATGCATTCCACGGTGAAGGAGGTCTCTACGGTTTGTCCGTTGCTGGTGGCAAGCAGAGTGATGCTACTGCTGCCTCCCACGCCTTGCAGACGTTGAAGGGTCAGCGTGTGGCTGTTCAACACTGCACTAACCAGACTTGGGTTGCTGTTTGAGGCGATTTCGATGGTGATGTCCTCGTCAGGGTCATCGGGATCGGTGAAGGTGCCGCTGATGTCGATGGTCTGGCTGGCGGGAAAGACTTCAAACACTACATCGTTGATGGGATTGGCCACAACAGGGGGAAGGTTGACGCCTTCCTCGTATTCGTCAGCTCCTGCGCATGGAGTGGCAGAGCGTGGCTCATCGTCGATGTCCGTGGTGACATATTCCAGCGGATGGTCCACGGTGAGGTTGGCACTGGAGGTGATGTGAAGGTCGTTGTCGCCCACAAACTGTGGTGAGCAGAGTGACGAATGAGCGTCAAAGCCGGTGGCTGAAGTCCAGTCACTCAAAGTGGCGTAATCGTTGGTGCTGACTCTCGCGATGTATTCTCCGTTGTATTGGATGCGGTTGTAGTCGCTGTAACGGTCGTTGGTGTTGGCTTGGAAACGGAACACATAGCCACCCGTCTCATTCACCAATAAATTATTGTAAAGGAACAGGTTAGGCCAGCTCTTCTCCACGAAGATGTTGCCGCAGTCGTTGGTGCCAGCGCAACGCACGGTGTTGTGGACGAAATAGACATAGCTGCTGTTGGTGTCATCAAGGTCGCAGCAATAGCTGCTGTTGGTATAGCTGTTTAGGTTGATGGTGTTGTTGCGGATGATGACGGGTTCTTCTTCGGTGCCCATGGCGGGACGGATTTCGAACGCAGTGGCGTAGTTGGAGTGGCGTGTCACGTTGATCACATTGTTCTCGATGATACAATGGTAACGGATGCGTAGCAGGTCGATGGCGTGATAGTTGGTAAGCACGTCGTGGTTATGGTTGGTGATGATGTTGCCACGCAAGATTGCGTGGTCGGTAAAGCTCACATAGATGCCTTTGAATGCTTGGTCGGTGAAGACGCAGTTCTCCACCAGAAGACCGTCGTTGAGGGTATAGATGTTGTGTCCTTGGTAATATAATCCAATATAACCGTTGATAAAATCACAATTCACAAACTCGTTGTTGAGGTCGATCCATTCGCCACTGACGCGATATACTAGGTCTTTCCCATTGTCGAGGCTGGTTGTGGAGACGGCTCCGATGAGACGCAGGTTGTGGAATTGGTTGTTTTCGTTGCCGTTGAGCAGTTTCACCAGCACGGCGTTGACCGTTGAGGTGGAGGTGAGGGTCATGTTCTCGAAGGTCACATAGTCGGTGCCGTTGAGGGTGAGCATGGCGTTTTCGGTGTATCCGGCGTTGCCCGTGATGACGGTTTGTTGGTTGTCGGCGCCGATGCCGCGGAAGGTGATGCGATGGGTGTCGCTGGCTCCTTCGATAACCTGTAGGGTGACATACTCGTTGTAGGTGCCAGGAGCGACTTCAAAGGTCACGGGTCCTGACACGCCTTGTGTGTGGAGGGCTTCCGTTGCCGCGCTGAAGGAGGTGAAGTTGGGGTTTTGTGTGGCATCGCTGTTGATAGTGTAGGTGCCTGAGAGCTGTGCGTTGGCGAGGGCTGAATAGAGTAGTGCCCAAATCAAAAAGAAATGTTTTTTCATGATTAATAAACTTTTGTTCCCGAAAGTTGTTACTTCGGAGTCGGGCAGGTCTTCTGGCTTGTTCAAGTCCGCGACGTCTTCCCGAAAAAAATCAGTGACATGATGTTGCGGACCGTAATTGAACTCACAGCTACGGGCATAGCTCCTGACTTACACAGGATTCCCTATTAATCTTCAATGGAAGAACCCGAATCCGGCGGCAAAGATAATGCTTTTTTTGATTCAACAGGTCTTATCGCAACATCCGTCGCCGTACTCGATTTCTATGGTGGCATGGTTGATGCCTTGCGAATGAAGGGCTTCTTTCAAGGCTTTTCGCACGTCAAAAGCCTTCTGTTCGTCATCGATGACCACATGTGCCGTCAATGCGTTTTCGGTCGTGCTCATCGCCCAGATGTGCAGATGATGCACATCGGTGACATGGTTGGTGTTGAGCATCAGCTGTGAAACTTCTTTCACCTCGATTCCTTCGGGAACACCGTCCAACGCCAGCCGCATACTGTCGCGCAACAGCTCCCAGGTGCTGATGAGGATGACAAGGGCGATGACCAAACTGATGATAGGGTCGATGATGAACCAGCCGGTGTGCTTGATGATGATGCCACTGATGACTACTCCGATGCTGACGAGGGTGTCGGCGGCCATGTGGAGGAATGCGCCGCGGATGTTGATGTCGTTTTTCTGTCCGCGCATCAACAGGATCGTCGTCACGCCGTTGATGAGAATGCCCACAGCGGCAGTCCATGATATGACGGAACCGTCGATGACGGTGGGCTCGCTTAACTTATGGATGCTCTCCGCCACGATGACACCTACCGCCACAAACAACAGGATGGCGTTGGTCAATGAGATGAGTATCGTGCTTTTTTTGTAGCCGTAGGTATAGCGCTCGTTGCTGTGAACTTGCGCCAAATGCAGCCCGACAACCACCAATATCAACGAGAACACATCACTGAGGTTGTGTCCGGCGTCACTCAGCAGTGAGAGGCTGTTTTGCCAAATACCAACGCCTGCTTCCACCCCGACAAAAAGAAGATTCAACAGGATGGCTGCCCATAAGATTTTGCGCATCTTCTTGTTGTCAGCAGCTATTTCATGATGATGATGGTGGTGGTGATGTTCGTGATCGTGATCGTGATGATGTTCGTGATCGTGATTCATGGTGTTGTGTTTTTAATAGGCATGAATGCCTCCCAAAAGCAGATTGACTCCGAAATAGGTGAACAATACGCTCAGGAAGGCGATGATTCCGTAAATGTGGAAAAACATCGGTTTTTGGAATGATTTCCAGGTTTTTCCATGCAGTGGGGCGGCATAGACGAGCAGCGTGATCAAAGCCCAAACCTCTTTGGGATCCCACGACCAGTAGTTACCCCATGAGATATTGGCCCAAACTGCACCGATGAAGATGCCTATGGTCAACAGTGCCACTGCTGGATAAAGCATGAGCATGCTGATGTGTTGCAGCCGTTCCAGATAGGTGACATTGCCGGGTTGTGTGAATCGCACAATGACCGCGCTGATGCCATTCAGCATCACAAAGAAGAGCAAGGCGTAGGCAATCATAATCACCGTCACATGCAGGCTCAGCAAAGGCGACGAAAGCACTGGCATCAGGTGGGTTACAGGTGGATTGGCACCGCCCATCATCTGAACCAAAAGCACAAAACCCGTCATCAGCAGGCCTGCTGGCAAGGCCATCTCGTATTTATGTGACATGATTAAGGTGATGATGGTGATACTCAAGGCCATGAGGTTCATGGAGTCGAAACTGCCTGCCATAGGCACATGCCCGCCGGCAATCCAACGCAAGATGAACAACAGGGCCAAAAAGACACCCATTAATGCTGTCCAGACTACGGCCATGCAACGAACAGGCTTGTATAAAGGCTTCCCTTTGCCCAGACAGATGAGGGCTAAGGCAAAAACCATCAATCCCAAGGTGATGTTGACCATCGCGAGCCACTTCCCAGTAGTTAGTCGGTTATACAGTCGCTCGGCGCGATATTGTGATAGGGTGGGTGTGTGCCCTAATGAATGCTTTTCTTGATATATCTTGGTTTTCTCAAACACTTCTTTCAAAGCATTGAAGTCGCCTTTCACCACATATTCTTGACATAGGCTCAGCTGCTTACGGATGAAGAGATACTCATCGTCAGGGATGCTCAATGGGAGGTCGTCGTTTTGAGCGTACCAAGTGATGTTTTGAAGGCTGTCGGCGTGAGGGAAAAGCTTTATCAGCTTGCCTTTGTTCAGCATGTTGATCAGTTGGTATTTCTCTTCTGCGGCACTGTATTTCTTCCGTTGGGGGTCACCCATGGGGAGTGATTTAAGGGTCTCGGTAAGTTTGTTTTCGCCGTTGTTGTCAGTGAAATCGGAAAAGCAGGCGTATTTGCCTTTGATGCCGAGTTGTTTCTGCACATTTTCTCCTTTTATCTTGAACATCGGCTCATTTTTCCAATCGTTGAAATAAAAAATCCAGCCGCTCAGCACTTGCTCTGGTGTATAGCCTCGATAATGGGCGTTGCCACACAGCTTTGTCGTGAAGTCTTTCGCCAAGGTTTGCAGGGGGCATACACGGCCTTTGTACATCACGTACATCTGTCCCATGTCGTCTGCGCTTTCCTTGGGTAAGGCACGCGGCTTTTCAGTGGCCCATGACGGCGACGCAATGCCCAGTGTCATGAAAAGGAGTAACAAAGCGGTTTTCCCCGAGGTCTTGCGAAGGAGTTCTCTAAACGGTCCTTTGCGATCGATGAACAGCCATAGCAGTGCCACGAACAGCAGCACATATCCCGTATAAGTCACTCCGATGCCCCAAGGATCATGTGCTACCGACAGCACGGAGTTGCCATCCTCGTCATAGTCGCTCTGATAGAATCGGTAGTTCTTGTATTTCAAAATGTTATTCATGGAGATATCCGCCTTTTGAGTTTCGCCCGACGCATCTCCGATGTTTACATGGCTTACAAAATCCATCGGAGAATGCGTACCGGGATAGGTCATCACCTCGAAGTGATCCAAAGTTAATGTAAAAGGCAGTGTTGCCTGTCGGCTCTCGCCGTGTTTTTCGATGCTGAATTGGCAAGAGGGCACTCCAGGTTGCAGGGTTATCTCGCCGTGATGTCCAGTGAGCATGGTCAACAAAGCACCCAGCAAGATGATAAGGACTGAAAGATGAAGTGTACACGTCGCCGGTTGTTTCCACGATTTCCCTTTGAGCAGCATGATCACCATGCCTAAGGCAATCAGGCCCCAAAGGCTCACGAACCACCATGTGCTATAGACATGCGCTAAGGCATAATCCGAGTCGTGCAGTTTCTCGACGACTGTACCGGTGGCGAGAACCGCCACCAATACAATCATCAAGACAGAAATGATATGACGTATTTTCTTCATCCCAGCAAATATATTATTTTTCTTCTTACTTTTTATTCCTGTCTTCTGTTTTTTACATCAAATTGCCTCAATAAACTTCACGATAGCGTCACGATCTTCTTTGGGCAGCTCGCGGAATTGTTCCACGGAGCGGCGGGCGTCGCTTTGCGCATTGCCGTGCCACATGATGGCTTCGATGACGGTTTGGGCGCGGCAATCGTGCAGACGGTCGCTGCGGCCTGTGCAGATGGCGGAGAGTCCACGACCCCACAACGGGGTGGTGCGGCACCATCCGGTGCGGATGTCGTTCTCCATGTGGAGCTTGTGTTGAATGTAGTCGCTATAAGGCCAGATTTTCTGGTTGGGATAACGAGGCAGGCGGGCGTCACCGTCGCTGAAGAATCCAGCGGGGTCGGTGAAATAGTCATCGCCGGTCTGCCATGAAGGACGGTGGCAGTAGGCGCATCCGATCTCACGGAACAGCTTGCGACCGCGTTGCACATCCGCGTTGCCAAGGTCACGGGCAGCGGGGACTGCGAGTCCACGGTGCCACACCATGAAGTCGGAGTATTCCTCGGCACTCATCTCGGGTTCCTTGAGCTCGTCAGGGATGTTGGCCATCATCAAGTAGTTGTAGATATCGGTTTCCACATTGCCAGTGAGGTTATATTGTGGATAATAGTTGTAGAACTCAGCCTGGACATCAGGATCTTGGGAAGCCTTGGTGGCGTAGGCGGCGGTCATGTAATGTCCCATCTTGGTGGGGTGTGTCACGTTGGTGATGTTCCAGATGGCGTTGGCGCCGGGAGCGTCTTGAAGAGGTCCGCGGGTCAAGGCGTAGGTGTATTTCTTGGGATGTTTGGTGTTGCCGTACAAGCCTGTGGGAGCCCAGTCGTTGTCAGCCCACATCGCTGGGTTCAGGCCGTTCTGCATATAACCGTCGTTGAACTCCTTTTGGTATTGTGCCTTCAGCGAGTCATCGGGGATGGCGTCGATGAGGCCTGTTCCGTAGATGCCGATGGTGGATTCGAGACGGCACACGAAGTCGCTATACGGGATGGGGTTGCCACCGACCTCAAGCGGTACATAGAAGGCATCTTCGGGGATATAGACCTCGGGATAGGTCAAGTTGTAATGCTCGCCATCGGGGAATTGGTTGCCCCATTCATCCACATAGCTGAGCCAGTTGATTTCGATCTTGGTCTCATCGAGCGGTGCTTTGAAAGGAGCGACTGCCTTGGTTTGCGGCATTCCTGTATAGGAGCTGAGGTAGGTGTCGTTACGGTCGGTGAAGACCAGCAGGTAGCCGTTGCCCCAGTCGTCGGCGCGATAGCGGTTCATGCGCATGCCGTGTCCGTAGCCGGGATGGCAAGCGATGCAGGAACTGCGGATATAAAGCGGTCCGAGTCCATCGAAGGGCTCGTTGTTTTGGGTGTAAGTGCGTTCAAAGAAATACTCACCATATTTAAAAGCGGTGGCGAGACCGGCGTTTTCCACGGCTGGTGTGGGGTCTTCGTAGGCGGTCTGTGTGCTATTGAAGGTGGTGCCGAGTTCACCGCCTGCGTAAGTCTCTTCCAGCACTTGTGGGTCGGTGGGAATGGGCTCCTTGGGACCGCAGGAGGCTAAAAGTCCGATAAGGAGTGATGCCGATAAGAATAGATTAATCTGTTTCATTTTGGTATGTTTTTGTTGTTTTGATATCACTTATCCAGTTTAGCAATCTCCTCTTTCACCTCAGCCATCACGTCGGAGAGTTCTTGGCAGGCTTCCATGGCGGTGCCGGCGGTGGCATCAGCATAATATTGTACGAAAGGAGCTCTCATGGCGTTGATTTTTTCCAGGGCGTTGTTGATGGCGTTGACAGCCTTGGTGTCCAGTTCAGCATTGCCATCGGCGATGTAAGCGTGCAGGGAGCGGTCCTCGTCGCGGGAGCTTTTCATGCCACCCATGTAGGCGTTTTGGATGCTGATGATATTGTCATAGAAATCATCTTTCGACTTTTGGCTGTAAGGCGACTCCACATAATGCGGGTCTTCTCCGGTGTGGGGTTTCCCGATTTTGGAGGTGCCCACCTCATCGGCGATGTCGATGCAGCCATCGGCGATAGCCTGGAGTGCGTTGGTGAAGGAGGCGTAAGTGCTACCTGCTTGGCCAGCAAGGAGCATGTTGGAGCCGTATGAGTTATTGCCTCCGTTGACGGTGGTGTTGAGTTCCAGCTCTTCCATCAGAGCAGCATGGTCAGCGGGAGCGTTTTCGTTCCAGCTCACTTCCAGTTGGAAGCAGCGGTTACGGAGGTCGCGCGAGACGGCGATCACGTAAGTCATCATGTCGTTGTTCACCTCGTTCACATCACGGGGTTGTCCTTCGCGGAACAGGATGTACTCGATGCCGTGGAAGCCCAATAGGGCGTTGCCGAGTTGTTCACCGGCCACGGTTCCGTCCTCATCACCAGCCAGCATCTCGATCATGTTGGGGCTGGCCATGAGGTTGTTGAAGGCATCCTCGTCGAGGGGCCATGAGTCGATGTGCGGGTCGATGCCGAAGTCGGAGGCGGCGCCAAACAGGAAGGCCTCGCTCATCTCCCACCATTTACGGGCTTCGAGGAAGCTCACTGTGGCTTGGTTGAGGTTGTTTTGGGTCATGTTGGCTTTCAAGGCTTCTAGGTCGTCCACGAGGTTTTGGGATTCCACAGCCAGTTTACCGTATGTGGGATACACTGTCTGGTCAAGGTACTGCTTGACGATAGCCTCTTTGGTTTCTTTGTTTTTTTCTTCAATGACTTGGTCTTTGCCGCAGGAGTTGAAACCTAGGGCAAAAAGGGCTGATACTGCGATCAGTGCCAGGGTTTTTGTTGTTTTGTTCATGAGGATATGATTTAAGTTGTTAGAATTTACGTCGTCTGAATATTCACGATGCAAAATTCCGATTTCCTGGCCTACGATGAAATCACCAAAAATGATGATTTGATGGGGTGATGGTTAGCTGAAAATGGGGATAAATGATAGCAATCCTAATTATTTGAATTATCGAAATTGAAATTATAACCATTATTATATAATATTATTTGAGATACTATAGAATATTATATATTT
>JAEEII010000130.1 GCA_016281295.1 Bacteroidales bacterium | reverse complement strand
TCACGCTCGTCAGACCAGAGCAGCCAGCGAACGCAGAGTTGCCGATGCTCATCACGGAGTTAGGGATGATGCTGTTCATGCATCCGGCTATCAATGTGTTTGACTCGGTTTCAATGATGGCGTTACAATTATTACGAGAGTCATATTTGGAGTTACCAGATGCTACCATCACGCTCGTCAGACCAGAGCAGCCAGCGAACGCAGAGTTGCCGATGCTCATCACGGAGTTCGGGATAGTCACGCTCGTCAGGCTGGAGCAGCCAGAGAACGCACCATAGCCGACACTCGTCACTGAGTTCGGGATGGCCAAGCTCGTTAGGCCGAAGCAGCTTTCAAACGCATAGTTGCCGATGCTCGTCACGGAATTCGGGATAGTCACGCTCGTCAGGCGGTCGCTAAAATAGAACGCACGCTCGCAAATGCTCGTCACAGGGTATGACTCTCCCTCGTGGATGACTGACGCGGGGATGACCACGTTGCCGAAGTATTGGTTGGCGTAGTTATAAGAGCTACCCTGATAGCTGACGGCCAACTCTGTTTTGTTGTTCGTCCAGACGTAATAGATGGTTTTGCCATCTTCGTTCGCCACCGCAATGTCGTGCGCAGTGGCGGTGATGCCTGCCATGCTGAGGAGCATGGTGAGGAGGAAAGTGTTGAATTTCAGCTGTTTCATATCGTTTGTCGTTTTGTTTTGTTTGATGTTGATGGATGGTTGATTCGTTTGTTGGCTAGTTTTCGGTGCAAAATTAGTAAAAAGTGAGCGAAATGCAAAATAAATCTAGATTTATTTTCATTTCCCGACCTTCTGTTCAAATGAATCACAGACCGGCATCTTGTGTGTTTTTGAACTGCAACACTGCAACGCTGCAACGCCCGGGGCACCATGCGGGCTGAAGCCGGTGTCTGGTCTTGGTATTCAACCAGCGCAAATCTTCGCCCGTTGACTTTCGCCCATTGGCACACCTTTCTGCACCTGCTCGGTCGGATTTGCTAATCATGAGCGGTCGAAAGATGTTTTAGGTATCGTCTGTTCCTATTGGCTATCTAGTGCTTTTATGGGATCCTGTTTCTCACAGCCTGCATGGCTTTCTTATATTCTGGTCCACAGGTTTTAATCGCAACGTTGAGGTCGATAACCCAATCCTCCAGCTGGAGCTTGAAGCAGAACTTCGCGTCAGAGTATCCAATGCCGTTCATTTTTTTATATATCATGATGAGCATGGCCGTAATGAGCGTCATGTAGAGTATGACCTTGATGCCGTTATCACTTGTTGAGAGAAAATGTGAGAAAGACAATTCCTGTTTCAAGAAACGGTAGAAAACCTCTATGTCCCACCTTCTCCTATATGCCTCGGCTATCTCTTGCGGCTTGAGCTGGAGTTTCCCTGGAGCGTTGGTGACATTGGTTATGAAGTACACATCCTGCTCGGTTTTCTTCCTGTTGGTTCCGCCGGGTGACTTTCTTGCCGTGTCCGTAAGTTCCTTGAACCTTGCCTTCACCACTCGGAATTCCTGGGGGTCTTCCTCGTGCTCTTTATTGTAAAGGTGTACTATCACGTCATCCACCAGCTCCAGTTTGCCGAGGTCTCTGTCCGTATCTTCCGTCATGAGGCTGCGAACAACCTTCATCTTCCTGTTCGTGTTGATGCGGCCTACGAACACGGCATCAGCCTGGCTTACCTTCTTGTAGTTATCCAGTGCCATGAGTCCACGGTCGAAGACGTACAGGTTCTGATGGTTTTTGTCTTTCTTTATGAGGCCATCCAGCACCTTGGGCATTGCCCTGTCCTCGCTCAGGTAGGTCGGTTCGGAGAGCGCCTCGGCAAGCTTGGCTGCAAAGCCGTCGTAGGCCATCGTGTACTTGATTTGCTTGCGGCCGTCCTTCCCCTCGGCCTTGCGTCCGACGGTGAAGCCCTCCTTCAGCTTGTTGCAGGTCTCGGCCACCATCGAACTGTCTATGCGGACAAGGTACATGTCGCGTATCTCCTTCTCTGTGCAGAGCGACGACAGCCTCTCGTAGAGCAGTTCATAGGACTGCTCGAAGAATTCAAGGTTTATCGTCGACAGGCGTGTGGATATGGAACTGCGCGTGACCTTCATGTCGACGGAGAAGTTGAACAGCGACTTGAACTGCTGGCTGGCAAATACGGACTCCAGCTTGCGCTGGCTCAGACGGTCGGCACACAGAAACGCGTATACCAAAAGATAGAACAGACGTTCGCCCTTAAGCACTTTGGCGCAATAGTCTACCTTCGTGTCCCTGGCAAGTTTGGCCAGCATCTCGTCAGGTATCATACGCAGAACTGACGGTGCACTCACTTTCAATTTGTCTAACTGCATAACTTTGGCTTTATTTCATGAATCAGATGCAAAGGTAGTCAGTTAGAGGCAAATGTGCAATAGCTGTTAGCATTGTTTAACCCTGCCTCCAAATGTTCCGAAAAGGCTATCTTCACGTCAAGGCATTGGGTGGGGCTCAATGTACTCCCGTATAGTGTGGGGGACTTTTACCCGAACTGTGACCGCATTATCAAGCTAAAGCATATGCCGCAGCGTCGGATGGAAATATGCACATACACGTCCCGTGTTTGGCAAAAACGGCGATTTGGACAATGCCATTTTTGATGTTTTGATTATTTAACAATCTGACATTGAAGATATTGCAATCTTTCGACCGCTCATGATTCACAATCGCACGACAGTTACCCGTGTAGCTGTAGTACACCACCAGCGTCTTGCCTGCGTTGACGGCTTTCACTCCCGTTGACCAGCTGAACAGCATCGCTGCTAAAATGATAAGAAAATGTTTCATACCTCTAAAGATTTTTTTTCGACTGCAAAGGTACGAACATTATCTTATATAGGCATTACATATATTGGCTGATTATATACCAATTTCGCAGAATGTGTATAAATGAAGCAAGAAGGCATACCATTATTATCATGATTATGCCTTCTTTGAATGAGCAGAGTGGGAACTTATTCCCCTGTTTGTTGCTTCATCCCTTCAAGGAACTTCTGCTGCAGCTGTAGGGCCAGCTGGTTCTCGGGATTCAGCTTCAG
>JAEEII010000129.1 GCA_016281295.1 Bacteroidales bacterium | reverse complement strand
TTTGTCGTTCGGCTCCAGCTTGGTTTTACAATGTTTTTCACGCACCCATTTCTGAGCGTTGACCGAGTCGCTGTAGATAGGATACTGCACTTTTTTTTGTTTTTGCCATGCCAGGGCATGGACGATGGCAAGGAACTCACCTATGTTATTGGTTCCGTTCTCGAACACTGGGCTTTTAAACAGCGTGACAACGGTTGGAGGAACGGATCCGAAATCCACCCACACCCCTTGGTACTCCATCTTCCCCGGGTTGCCGGAGCAGGCGGCATCGACAGCGATGGCGGGAGAGAGGGGGGAGGTCAGAGGGGAGAGGTTAGAGGTTAGAGGGGACTTATTCGAGGCTGTTTTATCAAAACCCGTGAAGCCTTCGGCGAAGGTAGCTTCGGCGCTGGCTTTGTCGGCGAAACCTTTGTACAAGGCTCCCTGGAAGCCTTCCACTGCTTTCTTACACTCCTCCCAGTTGTCATAGACGCCGGGGGTGTTTCCCTTCCAAACTACATAATACTTGTGTTTCATAGAAATAAGTCTCGACGGGTTCTACGGCGAATTTCTTTTTCTTTTTTCGGCGAATTTAGCGAATTTGGCGAATTTCTTTTTCTCTTCGGCGAATTTAGCGAATCAACCAACTATAAATAATTCGCTTAATTCGCCGACATCACTAATAATTCGCTTAATTCGCCTAATTCGCCGACATCACTAATAATTCGCCGTTTAGATACCCAGTGAGATATCCAGTCCCTTAGCCGTATTCACCAGGTCGCTGTCGATGGTGACCAGGTTGGGTTTGGCGATGGCTTCGGCTAACGGCACGGCGACCAGGTTAGGATGATGGTAAGCCACCATCTGTCCGAATTGGCCGTTGAGTACCATCTCGAAGGCTTTCACGCCGAACTCCGAGGAGAGCACACGGTCGTAGGCGATAGGCACGCCGCCACGTTGCAGGTGACCCAAGATGGTTTCGCGGAGGTCGTGGTTGAAGCCTGCCGCTTTCAGTTGGCTGATGAGGGCGCGACCGATGCCGCCGAGTTTTTTGTTCTCGTAACCCACTTCGGTGCTGATCTCGAAGATCTGTTGTCCGTCTTTCGGGCGTGCGCCTTCGGAGGCCACAATGACGGCGAAGCCACGGTCGTGGTTGAAGCGGCGTTCCAGGCGTTCCTTCACCACGTTGATGTCGTAGGGGAACTCCGGGAGGAGGCACACCTCGGCACCGCCGGCGATGGCGCTGTGCAGGGCGATCCATCCGGCGTCGCGACCCATCACTTCAAGGATGAAGACACGGTTGTGGGACGCTGCGGTCGTCACGAGTTTATCCACGGCTTCGGTGGCGATCTGCACCGCGGTCTGGAAGCCGAAGGTGCATTCCGTCATGGAGAGGTCGTTGTCGATGGTCTTAGGCACACCTATGATGTTCAAGCCTTTCTCATAGAGCTTCTGCGAGATGCGTTGTGAGCCGTCGCCACCGATGCTAATCACGGCGTCGATGCCCATGTATTGCAGTTTGCGAAGCATCTCGTCGGAGCGGTCAACGGTGGTCCAGGTGCCGTCGTTGTTCTTGACTGGCCAGCTGAACGGACCGCCTTTGTTGGTGGTCTCGATGATGGTGCCACCGCGGAAGTGGATGCCGCGCACCGACTCCGGGGTCAGCCTGACGACCTCAGTGGGTTCCCACAGGATGCCGTTATAGGCTTGAATACTACCGAGCACTTCCCAATCCTTCTCTTGGGCAGCTCTTTTGACGATGGCGCGAATCACGGCGTTCAAGCCTGGACAGTCGCCGCCACCGGTTAATACGAGTAGTCTTTTCATTTATTTATGATTTGTTATTCTTTATTATTTGATACAGTAGTGTGTTATTCTCTAAAAGTGGAACGATTTGGCGAAAGATCAAAACTATTTCTCAAACGCCTTTTGCATGATAGTAGTATTGAAATATAACGTTTTCAGACCTATTTCGTTGTTCTTTAATTCCAACCGATCGTATAATTCTCCTTTTTCCTTGATTAGCGACTGCATCGTGGGAGTAAGACCCAAAAATGAAAGGATGCCGTATTCATCGGCGATGTTAGTGACATAAATAGCAGATTCCGTCGATTTTCCATTTCCAGAAGAAAGAATGGCCGACAAAAGCATGTTGAATTGAGAAAACGCATCTTCGGCTTCTTTGGATTCTTCCCCATATAAACTACTATTAACCATTGTTTTCTGTAAATAAAACCTCAAATTAGTAGGAGTCTTGGTTAATTGTTTATCAATAATAGAAGCCGCTTGTTGCAAATCGTTTTTTTCCAATGCTTCTTTTAACTCTTTCGACAAATCAGTTTGGTAAGGATTGTAATCAGGCAGCATGGCCGCACCATAATAAAAGTGACGGACTTGTTCAAGAGTCAAGGTCGTATCCACTGCTTGGAAACGTTTCAGCAATTCAGGATAGTAGAATTCACTATAGTTGGAGTGAACTTCATCCTTTATCCTTTCATAATTAGGAGCGTTAAAATTGACGCCAGCATATTCTTTTTGAGTTGGTGTTTTTTTGCTTGTTGAACAAGAATCAAGAAATATTAAGGTTGACATCAATAGGAATGACAACAATAAAAAAACAGTATTTTTCATATTCAGTGTTTTATCTTGTAACGACAATTAGAGTATTTCCACCCAATCATCATTGTAATTGATTTGCTTCAATGTTTCTTCGATATCAAGTTGAGGTGGTCGTTTGATTTTGAACTTGACCGCATTGGGGGGAATTTGAGTATGAATAGTGAATTGGGAACCATGCGGTTGCCATGTAAAGCGCCTTAAACCAGTTTCTATTTCAATTCCAATTAAATTACCATTTCTGTTTTCTTCCCATCGATAGGCACTTGCTACATAGCGATGGTTTTCTTCTTCAAACAGAGAAAAAGTCAACAAATTTTCATTTCGTACCAGTATAGAAGTCCGTAATGGATTATAATAGTCTTGGGCGATGTTAACTCTTTCATTCCAAATGTTCAATACAGCACGACCCGTTGCCTCAATATCCTTATGGGGGTCACTAATTCCATATGAATAGTCAGGGGAACAACGCCCGCTTATTAAACGTACATAAGCATTACCTCGATGAGGAGTTTTTGACTTTACCGTTTTCATAGACCAAGCCATTTTATCGAAAGTTACATCGGCAATGCCTACTGGTGACTGTAAATGTACACCACCTATGGCCTCAGCAAAAACATTACCCCATTCATCGCCGGAAAGGTCTTTATAACCAACACATAACAAGTAAACAATTTTTTTCCCGATTTTTTTGATGATCTCTTCAGGAATCTCATTAATCGGATAGGGTTCACGTGTCAACAATCGTTTTGAGTCTCTTAGCTTGGGATGATCCATTTTATACTTGTTGTTTTAAGATTGAATCCATTTTAATTGCTATTTGTCGAATCATGGGTACAGCAACACTATTTCCTGTTTGCCGACGGATTTCTCCGTGTGAAACAGTAATGCGATAATTGTCTGGAAAGCCTTGCAATCGAAGTAATTCTCGCGATGAAGGCCGCCGTTTCCCATTAACAAGCAAATAATTATAACTTGCTCCAGTTCTTAACGCACAGGCATAATCAAGTACTGATACATTACCAGCCTTGTTCTCATGCCAAATAGAAGGATAAAAAATGCGTTTCCCTTCAGTTTGCTTTCTGCGTTTTTCTATAATTCGTTCAGATGCAAAAAGCGAAGTGTCAACTTTATCATCTGATTCCAAAACTTTATTGAGTGAATAAGGTTGTTTCTTAAAATCAAAAGTAAATGAATCAATAAGTTCCTTATCCCTAAACCCAACAATAATAACACGCTCTCTTTTCTGTGGCAACCCGAAATCAAGAGCATTCAACACTTTCCACTTGACATGATAACCCAATTCATTAAGAATACGTAAGATTGTCTTAAAAGTTCTTCCTTGGTCATGCGTTGTCAACTGTTTTACATTCTCCAATAATAGGGCCTGTGGCTTATGTTGGTCAAGAATAGTAGCCACTTCAAAAAACATAGTGCCTCGAACATCCTCGAAACCTTTCATCTTGCCCATAATAGAAAAAGCCTGACATGGAAATCCTGCCAATAACAAATCGAAATGTTTCGGAATATATTTCTTTGTTGATTCTTTTGTAATATCACCAAAAGGCATCTCACCAAAATTGGAAAAATAGGTTTGTTGAGCATATTTATCCCATTCAGACGAAAAAACACAGCTATAACCTAATTCATTAAAAGGCAATCGAATACCTCCAATCCCAGCAAACAAATCGATTAATGTAAACCTTCCTTGTTTCGGATTAGGGAATGGGACATTAAAAAAATCAGAGAATAAATTATATTGGACAGGATTCTCAGCGACCATGAAAGCAGATTCCTTTGAAAGCTCAAAGTCATGGTTGGGATTGACACCTTTCTTCCTTTCCAAAAAATCAAGGATGGCCAAAACAACCTCCTCTTTATTCTCAATCCCATTTATTATTCCATTATGCAAGTATTGACTTAAAACAGCCAACTTATTCTCGTATGAAGTCTCACTAAAAAACCCCACACCAGTCTGACTTTCAACCTCTTCTTGAAAATCTGACAATTTGATATTTGATATTTCTGAATTAATAACTTGCATAAAGATTACAAACCTGTTGATACATGAATTTTGATTGTGGTATATAACAACTCAAATACCCTTGTTGTGGTTTTGTTTCCAAAACCAGTTTGGCTGTTTGATTCAGTATCTCATCATCATTAGAATAATACCTATCCCTCAAAAACGCTGCAATATCTTCTTCATTTGCCCCGTCAGCAATCATTTCGCGCAAACGAAAGGTAGTAGTGTAATCAGCAGTACGTTCCTTCTTGATAAAAGAACAACTTACAAAATCCAGTGTTGTGGTTTTTGTAAGTGGGTCGTCTTTTTTGTCATAAACAAACACCAACAGATTATATCCCAATCCGAATATCTTTTGTTTGGCATCCTTGAAAGGACATGACGACTGCGGTTGTTTAATAGAGGTGACCTTGATATCGGTGAGTATATCCTCGGAAGGCAAATCTATTCCTCTTTCTGAAGAACCTATTTCCACCAAATACTTTGAAGCCAATTGCTGTTGGAACTTATGCTCAACATAAGTTCCAACAGCTTTCCCATCAGTTACCCCAAACAAATCCGGATTTTGAATCTTGGATTCTGTAAAGCAAAACCGTTGGGCTTCAGCTTTCAGTTTTTTTATGGTAAGTTTAGGCTTCATTATCCTTTCAGATTCAACGCAATCTGCAACTCGTCCAGTTGTTCTGGTGCGATTGGTGCGGGCGAGCCGCTCATCACGTCGCGGCCAGCGTTGTTCTTCGGGAAGGCGATGAAGTCGCGGATCGAGTCGGCGCCACCGAAGAGGGAGCAGAGACGGTCGAAGCCGAAGGCGAGACCAGCGTGAGGCGGAGCACCGTACTCGAAAGCACCCATCAGGAAGCCGAACTGCTCTTGAGCCTTCTCGTCGGTGAAGCCCAAGGTGTGGAACATCTTGTTTTGCAAGGTGCGGTCGTGGATACGGATGGAACCACCGCCCACCTCCACGCCATTCATCACGATGTCGTAGGCGTTGG
>JAEEII010000128.1 GCA_016281295.1 Bacteroidales bacterium | reverse complement strand
TCCCAAGAAACACAAGGTCTCGATGGGGTTGCTGCTTGTACGGCCAGTCAAGGCCAACCACCTATCGAACAAGGCACGACCGTAGGTGTCAGGGAGCGAATCGGCCAACATGCCAGGCAAGCCCTTGTAAGTTTCCCTATCAAGGCCAGCAAAGGAATAAACACGCCCTTCTTGCACAGGCATCATCAATGGAGAAGGCTCCAAACCAAGTCCAACGAAGCTGCTGTCGTATTCAAATCTGGCAACGTCATACCGCTCGTCCCATCGGAAGGTGCCGACAGGCAAGCCAAACATGTTCACCTTTGCTACATCTACCATGTCGATTCCTCCTTGCTATTTTGGTGCAGCTTTCCTGCCGCACGTTTTCTGGCTTTGGTCTTGGCAGAGTGAACCAACTCATAGTATTCATTAGGGCTTAATTGTTCCTCCTCAACCAAGGGTTGAAGCACGTCGAGCAGCCCCAAAGTGCGCAACAGCCTCAATAGGGAGTCGAAGGAACCAATCTCGCCTTTTTCTATCTTTTTGACCGATGACAGCGACACTCCCGCAGCCTCAGCGAGGCTCTGCTGGGTAATGTTCTGCTTCAGCCTGACTTGTCGAAGCCGAATCCCAATTTTCTCAAGTATTATCGTATCCGCAAGCATGTAGATATCATCCATAACAGCTTATTTTTAAACCTTAATTTGGCAAAAATACGAATAAAAGTTTAAGATGAAACTATTTTTGTTGAATATAACGAACTTTATCTTTTGTTTTTAGTGTTAGACTTCTGTTCTCTTGAACCAGTTCGCCCATATAACAAGTCAAAATAGCAAAAGGTGACATCAGGAGTGAAATATTACTTGCAATGCTCCACAAAGCAGGAAAAAATCGCCAAACTATCCTGATCCGTCCTGAATAGATATTCGGGATGCCATTGCACGGCCCAAACGAAACGCTTGCCCATCAGTTGTGCCGCTTCGATGAGGCCGTCGGGAGCGACTGCCATGGGTGTCAACCCTTTGCCAAGTTCTTTGACGGCTTGATGGTGCAAGGTGTTTACGTCCAAAACTTCTTTGCCCAATAACGACTGAAGGTCACCGCTCAGCTTAACTTGATGCGTTGGGACACCGTAAGGCTTGCCCTGACGGTGGACGATCTCAGAATGATGCTGCGAGGGAAGATCCTGCCAGAGCGTGCCGCCCAAAAAGGCATTGATGAACTGTAACCCCCGACAGATGCCCAGAACAGCCTTGTCAGCTCGCAAGGCTTTAGACAGCAGCAACGTCTCCAGCTTGTCACGTTCAGGGCTGGATACAATGGTCCCCGTGGCATCCTCCAACCCGTAAAGCGAGGGCGAGACATCCTGACCGCCAGTAAACAAAAATCCGTCGCAGGTCTCCACAATCCGTTCTGCATCCTTTTCCGACAAATCCAAAGGCAAGACAATAGGAATCCCTCCAGCAGCCTTGATGCCGTCCAGATAATCAGGCAACATCCAAACGCTTTGACGTACAGCGTCCCAGAGTGGCGTAACGCCAATCAACGGGGACTCGTTCAAAAAGACGCTCATCTGTTTCATTCTTCAGGTTCGTCCTCCATCTCCGAGGCTTCAATCTCATCCAAGAGCAACATGGCCTTTTCATAGTCCTCTGCGAAAACATACACAGAGGCATCTCCCTTGATAGTGCCTGCCGCCCAACCTGCCACGAGGCTCTCTTCCTGGAAGTTACGGATCAGAAATTGAATGTCGTTGTCTTCCAGCACGCTGCCGATGAATTCCGCATTGATGACAGAGCCAGAATAGATTCTTTTGAGTTCGTTTTCCATGATATTGTTTTTTATTGTTTCACAAATTTCCTCGTCACCTCATTCGTCTTCAGCACATACACGCCCTTCGACAAGCCGCTAATCCCGATTCTATTCACCTTGCCGTTAAGCGGAACGGTCATCACTGTTTTCCCTGTGATGTCGATGATCTCCGCTAGACAATCCTTGTCCTCCACATATACATCAATGAAATCAGTGGCGGGGTTCGGACACACACGTAGTGCTGGCTGGAGCTGCGAATGCTCAGCACTCGCTGTAAACAGCACATCGGAATGCGCCTCAATCACGTTTTCAATCGTGCGGTTGCACACGGCACAGAAAGGCGCATAATCGCGCATCATGCAATGCTGTTGCGGACGATACATGCCATGCTCCAGATAACCTCCGCCTTCAAAAGCGCCTACCGTGTTGTAATACTGATAGTTTTCCGGAGTTGGAATGGGTGTGCCTGGTGCCACAAGGTCAGCCCACTTCGAGTCAAAATCCACCAAAGAGGTGATATTGGCTTCCCAAGGTTCCACATTCAGATTGTAGAGCAAAGCCAGAGGATTGTCCGGCTCCTCATACTCATCGGCTAATCCAGCGAAAGCGTGACCAAACTCATGAATGATGACACTGGATGACGACATGTTGCCTGCCGTGCTCATCGAATAAAAGTTATAGAATCCGCCTCCACCGTACTGGCTGCTGTTGACCAAGATGTAAATCTGGTCGTAAGGTGCGTTGGCAGCCACATCCTTCACCGAGAAATAATCACGGGTGGTGCAATAACGATCGATATAGAAAGTATAGAAATGAGCGTTGAGGATGGTACGTTTCCAAATATGGGAAGCTGGAATGTCAACACCGCTCTCCTCGGAAGGGGCCAACACAGCCCGGAAATTGAAGTCATCGATATGGCTGGCGAAAGGCTCCTCCTGGGCAAACACATTGACTAAATTCTGACAATGCTGCTGAAACTGAGGCATTTCATCAGCAGTATAACCTTCGGGCAAAATCACAATATCGACCTTGCTCTCGGGCGTTCCATGAACCAAGACATCATGAACGGGAAACACATAACGTTGCTCTGTGGTGTTGAACATCTCGTTAGGCTCATAAAGCTTTGAGAACACCTCTTCAAACTCACCATCGAAATTCCTGATTTCGAGGATGACATACGCCTCATGACGTGGTAAAGGAACACTAACGGATTCTTCATAACAGCGTTCCATCACCCTAGCTTCGTCGGTGGTTTTCCATTCCTGGAACAACGGGTTGTAACCTCTTGAATAAATCAACGTATTCGTCTGTTTATCAACCACTTTCACACGATTTGTCCCAAAATTAAAAGGATCAACCAAGTTGACTTTGGAGCCACCGAAATGGGGTTCGATGATGAAACGTTCAAACACATAGTATGAGCTGTCGGCATTGCCGCATTGGAAGACATCCATACGCAACGAGCCTTCGTCAAGGAAATACTGGTCGAAATTGATGTCTTGCGCTCTCGAGACCAATGAAAACGCGATTACAAAAAGGAAAACAATAGTCTTTTTCATCTCTTAGGCTTATTTTGTTAGGAATCTG
>JAEEII010000127.1 GCA_016281295.1 Bacteroidales bacterium | reverse complement strand
TTCGGCGCAAAGCGTCTTCAGGATCTCGATTTGTTCCAGGGCTCTTCCCACTTGCAGCAGCTCCCTCGGGTTCACCTTCGAGAGTGAGACCTTGGAGATCAGTCGCTCCAGGTCGTTGATGGCACGGATGGCGTCTTGGAACTTCACGATGTCCTCATGGTGTTGCGTGAAATACTCCACTACGGTGTAGCGCGTCTCAATCTGTTCTTTGTTCTTCAGGGGCAGGGCGATCCAGCGGCGCATCAGTCGGCTGCCCATGGGGGAGACGGTCTTGTCGATGACGTCGATAAGGGTCTTGGCGTTGGTGTTGGCGGTGTGCAGCAGCTCCAGGTTGCGGATGGTGAACTTGTCGAGCCAGACAAACTGTCCTTGGTCGATACGGGAGAGGGCGGTGATATGGTTGATCTTGTCGTGTTGGGTCTCGATCAGATAATGGATGCAGGCTCCCGCGGCCACGATCCCTTTCGGGAAGTCGTCCACTCCAAAGCCTTTGAGGGAGGTGGTGTTGAAGTGACGGTTGAGCACTTCGTTGGCATAATCCTCGCTGAACACCCAGTCGTCGAATACCGTGAGGTAGTGTTTCCCGCCAAACAGCTCTATGAACTCGCGGCGTTTGTTGCGTTGCAGCAGCACCTCTGATGGGCTGAAGCTCTGCAACAGCTTGTCGATATACTCGTTGTTGCCTTGGGTGAGGTAAAACTCGCCGGTGGAGACATCCAAGAAGGCCACGCCCGACACGTCTTTTTCAAGATGCACCGCGGCTAAAAAGTTGTTCTCCTTTTGTTCCAGCACGCTGTCGTTGTAGGTGACACCAGGGGTCACCAGTTCGATGACACCACGTTTCACCAGTTTTTTGGTGAGCTTGGGGTCTTCCAATTGCTCGCAGATCGCCACTTTCAGTCCCGCCCTGACCAGTTTGGGCAGATAAGTGTCCAGCGCATGGTAGGGGAAGCCTGCCATGGCCATGTCAGCTGCCGCTCCGTTGGAACGTTTGGTTAACACGATGCCCAACACTTCCGAGGCTTTCACGGCATCGCTTCCGTAGGTCTCATAAAAGTCACCCACTCTGAACAACAGCATGGCGTCTGGGTATTTTGCCTTGAATGCGTTGTACTGTTTCATTAATGGGGTTTCCCCCTGGTCTTTTGCCATCTCGATTTGTTTTGTTTGACAAAAATACGAAATTCTCATACATCATGGTTCTTTGCTTGTCCCAAAATAAACTTTTCTTATCTTTGTGTACTATTAATATAATGGTGTGTCTATGCGAAAACTTTCAATGGAGGAGCTGAACAGGCTCACGAAAGAGGCTTACGAGGAAGTGGAGAAGCTTCCGGTTATCATGGTTTTGGATAACATCCGCTCGCTGAGTAATGTGGGGGCGGTGTTTCGTTCGGCTGACGCGTTCAGGATTTCAGCCGTGTTTCTTTGTGGCATCACGGCTTGCCCGCCGCATCGCGAGATCCATAAGACCGCGCTGGGTGCTGATGAGACCGTGCATTGGCGTTATTTTGAAACTACCGAGGCCGCCTGTAAGGAACTCAAGGCGATGGGGTATAAGATTTTTGCCGTCGAACAGGTGGATAACAGCATCCCGCTGCAGCATTTTAAAGCGGAACCCCGTTCAGCCTTCATCATGGGTAATGAAGTGGATGGGGTAAGCGATGATGTGCTGCCTTATTGTGACGCCGCAGTGGAGATTCCTCAAGAAGGTACCAAGCATTCATTGAATGTTTCAGTCTGCTCTGGAATTATTATGTGGTCAGTTTTTCAACAATTTCTTCTTTCAGGCGAGGGTTGACCCGATTTTCCGAAAAAATTATCAACAGCCTGTTGAAAAAATTGTTGAAAAAAAAAGAAAAATTTGGTTGGAAACAAAAAAAATTCTATTTTTGTTCGCTTTTTAGTGTGTACTATTGGTTATAAAGTGCATGATAATTCTATGAAAATGATGAAATTCAAATAAATTATAAACTTAATTTTAGTCGTTATGAAAATGAAACGGACGTTATCTAAAATGCTCTTGATTGCCATCATGGCAATTCTCCCTGTGTCATTCTTTGCGCAAGGACATCAATCAAAGCCTGTCGAGAAGTATTTCTATCTCTTCGCGGAAGGCGGTCTCTCCATTAACCACACTGACTTGGCCAATTATGGTTTTGTGCCATTCTATCAAAATGGTTCATTCTTGTGGAACGATGGTTATGTTTTCAAGAACTTTGACGGCATGGTTGGCTTGGGCTACCAGTTCGGCAAAGTGATGGGCATGAATGCGAAATTTGGCACTGGCACACTCTCTGGTGAAAAGCACGGACAATTGTTAACTCCCAACGCGGGTACTGTTGACTATGCGAATCTCATGCTTGACAAAACCACGTTCATGGAAGCCAATCTGAACTTGACTTTCAACCTGAGCAACCTCTTCTTCGGCTATAACCCCAGAAGAGTCTTCAACTTCATCCCTCATCTTGGTATCGGTGGCATTCGTTATCACGCCGGAGCCGTGAAACAGCTGAACACCGCTTCCGCCGCTACGGATGTTCTCGCAGCCAAGACCAACGATGCTGAAATGACGTTCACCGTCCCTGTAGGCGCCGAGTTGAACTTCAACGTGGCTCCCAAACTGGATATCTTCGTTGACTACACCTTTACCTGGGCTGGCAACGACAAACTCGACCAAGTGGAGAAAGTGTTCTATAGAAACGGCAGCAGAATCATCGATGACATCCAAATCGTCAACGATATGTACAGCCATCTGAACCTCGGCCTCCGCTTCAAGTTCAACAACCCATGCGACATCGAGAAGATGGCCCGCGACGCCAACCAAATCACCATGACCGTCAATCCTGACCCGCTCAAAGAAGAAAACGGCAAGGTCTGCTTCGATGTGGTGTTCGACGTTCCCGCTGGCTACTTCCAGAAACAAGCCGTCATGAATGTGACTCCTACCCTCAACTACAAGGGTGGCTCCATCGATCTCGATCCTGTGACCTTCATCGGCGAAAAGGTGAAGGGCAACGGCGATTTCATGGTCAGCTACAGCAAGGGTGGCCAGTTCACCAAACATTACTGCCTCGATTATGTGGAGGATATGCAAAACAGCACCCTCAACGCCAACCCGATGTTCTATGTTTACGATGGTACCATCTATCCTACCCAAGAGGAAATCATCAAGAATGCTTACTATACCCAGGGTGGTCAGAGAAAACTTGCTGACGGTGTGATCGTTCCCGCTCCTCCGACCTGCGAAGTTAGCAACATCAGAACCAAGGTTGAAGACAATGCCATCACCGTGACTTGGAGTGGCAATGCCGTGTCATACGACCTCTATCTTACCAAGGAAGGTGCCCCGAGCGCTAACGCCACGCCGAATGTCGCTGGCCTGAAGGAAAATACCTATACCTTCACCGACCTCGAAGATGGTGACTTCCATGTTTATGTCAAGGCTAACTGCAAGGATGAACTCGTGGGTGAATGGCAAGCCGCTCCTGTGGCTAGCATCCTCCCGGTGATCGAGCCGATCTGCGTGTTCTACTTCGACTACAACTCATCCAACCTGAAGACCAACGCCAAGCTGAACAAAGAAGCTGTCAAGGCTCTTGCCGCAAGACTGGCTTCCGGCGAACCTATCACTGGCTTTGACCTCCAAGGCTGGGCTTCACCTGAAGGCGAATATGCTCTCAACACCAACCTGGCCAACGAACGTGCCGACGCTGGTATGCAAGCCATCAAGAATCAGCTCAAGAAGGTGAAACTGAACGCCAAGAACTTCGAATTCACCAGCAAGGGCTACGGCCCCGACTGGGATAAGTTCATCGAACTGGTCAAGAACTCCAACATCAAGGATAAAGATCAGATCGTCCGCGTCATCCAAAACAGCAAGAACCGCGAACAGGAAATCAAGAACATGATCAATGTGTATCCTGAACTTGAAACGGAAATCCTGCCGCTGATTCGTCGTACCGAGGTCTTCGTGAAATAAAATCCTCTTAGACCGACTTTAAAAAAACCGCCTCTCGGGGCGGTTTTTTTTTGAGTTAGAAGACAGAACAGCTGCCTCCTGCCTTCTAATTAAAAGGTAACCCGATGAACACCCACCTCGTATGGCTGGTCAATGGCTTCGATGATCTTACGGTAGTCTTCCTCGTGAGCCACGAAATCCAGCCGGTTTGTGTCAAGGATTAAGATTCGCATCTCGTTCTGCTGCTGCTTGATGAAATCAAAATATCCTTGCTGGATGTTTTCCAGATATTCGTCGGAGATGTTTTGCTCGTAAGCCCTGCCTCGTTTCCGGATGTTGAATTGCAGATGATCTACATCCTGGTATAGATATACCATCAGCTCGGGCTTGGGCATGTTCCCGAAGATGATGTTGAAGAACCGGACAAACAACTGATACTCGTCCTCCTGCAAGTTGTTTTTGGAGAAAATCAGCGACTTGGCCACGTAATAGTCGGAGATGATGAAATCATGAAACAAATCCAAGTTGGCCAGCTTGTCTTTTAACTGCTGGAAACGCAACGCCAGAAATGTCATCTCCAACTGAAAGGAATATTTGTCGGGTTCCTTGTAGAACTTCGGGAGAAATGGGTTTTTGTCGGCCTCAAACTCCTCCAAGACCAGCTTCCCGTTGAAGTCGTTGGCAATACGGCTGGCCAGGGTGGTCTTCCCGGCACCAATGGTACCTTCTATGGCGATGAAATTGTAATTCATGGTTTTGTGTTTGTGTTGTTGATTGGTTGAATCGTGGAGGTGTCAGGGCATCGGTCGAGCAACTCCTGTTGGCTCAGGTCGAATTCCGGATGTAGGAAATCAGGGATAATCTCACATAAAGGCATCAGTGCGAACCTCCTTAGGTGCAGCCGTGGGTGAGGTGCCGTCACCTTCGTGGTGCGAATGATCTGGTTACCATAATAGAGAATGTCCAAATCGATGGTTCGGGATGAATATCCTTCTTTCTCGGGATGCCTTACCCGCCCTAACTCACGCTCAATGTCCAATAACTCGTCCATCAGCTCGTCAGGCGACAGTCTGGTCTCAACGACCATCAGCGCATTCAGAAACCATTCCTCGGCCTCAAAGCCCCAAGGCTCCGAAAGATAAAGGGATGACTTCTCGACCAACATGCCGCATCGCATCGAAACAGCATGGCAGGCTTGCTCCCATAATGCCTTCTTATCCCCTTGGTTTGAGCCGAATAATAGATAACAACGGGTCATTTTCTCCTTTTTTGCAAAAATACACCGTTTTTTTTTATCTTTGTTGCCAAATCAAAAAACTTTAAACCATGAAATTCTATAAAGTAGTTCTCGCCGCATTTCTCGGCACGTTGATTGCGCTTTTAATTAATTTTTTCGTTAAAGTCGGCGTAATCTCATCTATGATTTCTGGCATGTCCAAAGATCAGGAGACATCCACCGTCGTGAAGCCTAACTCTGTGCTTTACATGAAATTGGATTATGATATTCCAGACCGTACCACGGACAATCCTTTCAGCAACATCAGCTTCTCCTCCATGGAACCCGTGGAGGCTGTCGGTCTTAATGAGATTCTGCGTAATATTGAACACGCCATGTCCGACCCGAATATCAAAGGCATCTACATGGAATTAAGCAGTATTCCCACTTCCACCGCCACCTTGCAGGAAATCCGCGACAAACTCGTTGAATTCAAGGAATCGGGCAAATTCATCGTTTGTTACGGTGAGGCCTATTCGCAAAGTGCCTATTATGTGGCTTCCATCGCCGACAAAATCTACCTGAATCCCGAAGGTGTCATCGACTTGCACGGCATGGCCTCACAGATTATGTTTTACAAACATTTGTTTGAGAAGCTGGAGGTGGAGATGCAAATCGTGCGTGGCCCTAACAACCGTTTCAAGAGTGCTGTGGAGCCTTATTTCCTCGACAAGATGAGTGAAGCCAACCGCGAACAGATGGAAAAACTGCTGGGCACGGTGTGGGGACAAATTCTGACGGGAATCAGCCAACACCGCAATGTCAGCGTCGAAAAACTAAATCAACTGGCCGACCAACTTGAGCTGATGACCGATGCTACCAAGGCCTTGGAAGCGGGCTTGGTCGATAACCTCTATTATAAGGATCAAGTGCTGGATGAACTGAAAGCCATGACCGGAAGCGGAAAGAAAGTTCACTCCATTGGCAATGCAAACTATGCCAAGTCTTATCGGGACAAGAATGCCAGCAAGAACGAAGTGGCTATCATCTATGCCTCGGGCCAGATTTTCGACGGAAAGGGCGAAGAGGACATTTACTCCGAGAATCTCACCAAGATCATCCGTAAAGCCCGTGAGGATCAAAATGTGAAAGCGGTTGTCTTGCGTGTCAACTCCCCCGGCGGCAGTGCAGTGGCCTCCGCTATCATCGGTCGCGAACTGGACCTCACCAAAGAGGTGAAACCCCTGGTCGTCTCCATGGGTAACTATGCAGCCTCGGGCGGTTACTGGATCTCTGCCAAGGCTGACTACATCTTTGCCGATCCCACCACGCTGACGGGTTCCATCGGGGTGTTTGGCACTTTCCCGAACTTGCAAGGCTTGCTGAACAACAAGATCGGCCTGAGTTTCGATGTGGCCAAGACCAACGAGAACGCCGACTTCCCTAACCTTACACAGCCGCTCACCCCGTTCCAGTACAGCAAGTTGCAGGAGAACGTGGTGCAAACATACGACCATTTCACCAAGCGTGTGGCCGAAGGCCGTGGCCTGCGTCAGACCTACGTTGATAGCATTGGTCAAGGTCGTGTGTGGGCAGGCGCCGATGCCATCGAGCTGGGCCTGGTGGATCAACTGGGTGACTTGGAAGACGCCATCGAGTATGCCGCTCAGGTAGCTAACCTTGGCAATGACTACAAGGTGGTGGAATTGCCTAAAGCGAAAGACTTTTTCGCCCGCATCATGGAGTCGATGAATAAGAAAGATGAAATCGATGCCGCCTTGAAACAGAAACTTGGTTCGTATTATCCTTATTA
>JAEEII010000126.1 GCA_016281295.1 Bacteroidales bacterium | reverse complement strand
TCAGGGGCTTCCAGGCCCCTGCCGCTGAGGCAGACCCCCGGGAAGTTTTTCATCAGTTGCCTGATTGGCTGGAAAAATGTAAATTTGTACGTTCTTTAAATTGCAGAGTCCGATCTGGACACACTAATTGGAACGCTACCCGGTCCGTTACAAAGAACATGTTTTTCTCTCCGGAGAAGAACTACCGGCCTTGACACGTTTCCCGGGTGGGTTGATTCTATACGAAGCATCCAGCTACCTGCCGGAACAATTCAAGGGAAAAGCCGCTAAATTCCACGAGCATAACCCTGACCTTGCCAGGAAAACGATGGGGGTTAACGTCAAACTGCAAACTCTCTTTGATGTACTTCAGATGTGCGTTATCCCTGAATAAGTCTATCGTAGTCTGAAAGCCGCCTGAACTTTAAATCCATCCACTGGCTCACCCGCCTTCAATTGACCTTCATAATATTGAAGGAATGATTCCGTGTGCTGCATGTTGTCAGCAAACTGATAGTACCAGTTACGAGTGATCTCAAGCGCCTCATTTCCAAAAATAGGGTAGAACTGTGAAATGATACTAGACGAATCCTTGAATACTTGCGCCTTCAGATTATCGTCGTCTTCTCCCAGCATCGCAACCAAAGAAAAGTATTTTTTTAGAGAAAAAGCGACGCAAGCAAGTTGATGATCAATTATCGCAAGTGTTTCTGTATTCTCTTTAAGAAGAAGACGGTACTGACAGGCAATTTCATCAATGAATGATCCTTTAAAACTATGGGCGCTTTGTCCCGTTTCTGTTTCTGGGCGGAGCACTCCGTCAAACATAACGGTTTTTCCATAAAACTCGATGATGCGGTCAGGGGAACTCATGGCGAACCGGATATAACTGACTGACCGGTCCTTATAAAAGATGTGACAAAGGATGACTTCTAACGGATCTCCTTGAATGAAGTGTGGATTGAGATACTGAATTCTGTCTCCGAGATCTACAGAAATGCCAGAATCATCAATAGGAGGGAAGATGCAAGACTTGTACATTCTCAAGGAGTCGGCACCTTTCACCACCACATCAATAGCATGATCTGAAGCAGTTATGGAGATTTCGGCACAGACAGGGCCTTGGGAAATACATTGGCCGCAAGACCATTCTTCATATCTATCCGAAATGAACTTCAAAGATTTGTTTGCTAAAAAATTCATGGTTCCAGTATTCATTTCTACAAATTTAGCGAGATTTTCCTTCACTATTACGATCTATGGGTAAGAATCATTAGATTCGGTCTTTAACGAAGTATCAATTCGCGCTCATGTCATATTTTTGCCACATCGAAAGACACGAAGCAATCAATATGAACAACGGAAGAACAATTACCCGTTCGGCATACGACGTGCTTGAGTTAGCAAGACAGGATGCAGAGATGTATCTTAATCCATACGTTACCCCCGAGCATGTGTTATTCCAAGTGGAATCATCTGGGATATTCAAACACATCCTTGAACATAATTCAATGAATCCCTTTTTCTTTCGAGAGCGATTGGGCCTGTTTCTTTCTTCATTGTCTTCTGTACAACTTACTCCAGAATATGCTCCACGCATCTCAGATTCTCTGCGATTTGCAATAGAAATGGCGATTGAAGATGTTGCTGCGGGGAATGATAATCCAATTGGTGTTCCCCAGTTACTAATAGGAATATCTCAACTGAAAGATTCATTGGCAGGGTATCTCTTAAGGAAGTACCCCGAAGTCATTCAAGACGCCAGGGTACCCATTACTATGCATTCTCAGTAGGCGGCTAATCCTGAAGGCTGGAATAGTTTGCTGAGGCACTCCGGAACATCCCTTGCATTCTTTCACGAATCGCCTTCGGTTCTACAACGACAAGAGCATCACCATATGATGCAAATCGGCTGTAGAGTTCGTAATTCGGCCGACAGCTGACAAAAAAGAATTTACAGTCCTTCAATGAGGGATACCTTAGCTTAAAGTCCTTCTCCGTTTCGGAATTAACTTCGTCTTGAGAAGGATGAATAAACTTAGTACGAATATAATCGACAGACTGAGGTTTTACTGCAAAGAAAATGTCTTCAACAGCAACTCCTTTTTGGTAGGTGACACCGATGATTTCCTCAAACCGAGAATCAATATCGATTGGGGTATCAATATAAGGCTTGTCTTCAATCAATTCCACCTTCCCATCCATACGGTCAAGAGCATAGTTATAAATCAACGCAGGATCGAATGGATACTGATCATTGCCGACCGGATTACACAAGAGAAACCACCTATCATTATATTGGCGAAGCTGATAAGGATGTACCGTGATCTTCTTGAACGATTGATTCTTTTCGTCGAATCGACGATAGCCAAAACGAATAACCTTCTTCTTTGATATTGCCGAAAACAGCTGTCCAAGCAAGCTGCCATTAATCTGAAGGAGATCGTTCTTGAAGAACGAAATGACAGGGCGATCCTTTTTGTCTTTAGGAACTTCGAGTTTTTTCCGAAGCAGTTCCAGCCATGTAAAATTGTCCAAACCATCAAATTGACCAAGACTGCTCAAGGCTTCCCTTAGCATTTCTTCCTCGTCGGAAGAGAGTTCCTGATAGAAAAGGGGGCTAGACTGATCCTTGTAGCGAACAGTTCCACGACCTCCGGCTCCACGCACCAACTCTTTATTGAAATCATCTTGAAGGGCTAGGATGTCCTTTTGAATCATTCTAAGGGTGACTTTGTGCGTCGGGTACTCGCGAGAAACTTTTTCCAGAATCTGGGCGGTCGTATAATCATGGTTGGGGTCAGAGAGCATCTTATCTATGATGCGGTACCTGGCCATTGCATCTTTGTTTACGGGCATATAGTTATCTTTTTCAGTTGCAAAGATACTTAATAAAAACGAAACCTATGTTCGTCAGGATAAGTCTTCTAATGAGGATAAAAATGCTCAAGAGTCAAGAAAAGAGCAAAACCATAGCAACTATTCTTCATCCATAGCCTTCGTCGCATAGCGGCGGAGGCTATTTGGTAGGTTCAGTTTGGCTTCGACCTGGGCGAGGATTTCGCGGTGTTTCTGGGCCTGTTTGCGGGCGAATTCGCGGTTTTCGCGTCGGATGGAGAGGTAGTGCTCGTATTTGGTCTTTGCGGCCTGCAGATCGGCTTCTATGCGGGCGATGGTGGCGTCGAGATTTTTCTTGGAGAGTTCGCATTCCCAGACGGTGATGACGGTCCAGGCGAGGGTGTCGAGGCGCTGGGCGTTGAGTTCGTCGCGGGCGATGTTGCGGGCGATTTTCTCGCGCCAGAATGCTTCGTTGGTCTTGGGAACGACGTA
>JAEEII010000125.1 GCA_016281295.1 Bacteroidales bacterium | reverse complement strand
CTGCAAGTCTATTTGTATTTGTGGCCGGTCGATACCGGAAAGCACCTTGTAAACCAAACTACTTTTCCCGAAACGTCGGGGGCTGATCAGCACGATGTGGTTTTCGCTATCCAGTTTTTGTCCCAACAGGGCCGTTTCTTCCGCCCTATCGGTGAAAAAATCACCCTCTACAATTGTTCCAAATTTAAAAGGATTCATATATTTAGCGCGTTAGCATTGCGATTTTTTTCGCAACGAAATTTTTCGCAAAGGTACAAACATTTTTCAAACCGGCAAAATAAATCTTATTTTAGCATACATCTTCTGCCAATCCGTCTTCGTTTTTCGCTTTCGTTATTATACCTCTTCCATCAGCGCACAGCTCAGATGTCACCGCTACTCCGGTGTCATCGTGTCGGTCATAGGATTAATATTGCTGAGAAAGCGTTTTTTAACCGAGTTGACGCGGTTGCCTACTGAGATGATGGCGTCGAGGTTGTAGAAATCTACATTTTCTTTCACCTCTCCGCGGAAACCCCTATTTACGACTGTTTCCATTTTGGAAATAGTCGCATTTTTATTGAGTTCTCCGCTGTCGTAGATGTTTTGCAGGTGTTTGCTGATGGCAGGCACGTTCACCCCAAACAATTGTGTCATCGTCTTTTGTGTCAGTCAGATAGTCTCATTCCGCACTACTCCTTGCACACTCCCCTCATTATCAGGAAGATTATATAAGATGAATTGTATTTCGTTAGTCATTTCTAAAATATATTTGTGATTTGTTTAATATGTACCCAAAATCGACTTTTCGGATACATGTTGGATATGATATGCTCCCATTTTTACCTTTTTGGGTACATATTCCATTCCTCGTGCCAGCTTCCGCGAGTTCCACCACTCGCGACCTTCCCCGTCCGTCTCCTTGATGGCATCGAACGGCGATGGCATCTCTTGCGGGGTGAAAATGGTAGGGTTGGTATGCGACATACACCTATGCCGCTGCTCCGCTGTCATCGTGTCAGTCATATATTTGTTTAATTCACAAGAAATATTTCTTTTATTTTAGGCACAGCTCTATCCACTTCAATTCCGACTTTACCTTTGTTGCAATTTTCAATATTATTATGATTCTGTTGTATGTTTACAATCGTCCTTTTTTCATATCTCCCATTATTATTAAATGCCACAATGCCACCTTTGGCTATTTGCTGTCCATTCAGTTCGACACAAATGACGATTCCCTCTTTGAGTATATTATAGGGTGCACCAAGACTCTGTAAATTCGGAGTGAAATCGATAAGACCGGGCAATAAAAGCCTTTTTCTTGCTTCATCTTTAGAGATGATGCCGTTTTCAATATCATAGTAAAGATTGAATAGTTGCCATGTATACGCCAAACCACGTTCATCATTTACGGCATCTTGTATTTGTCTTTCATTGAAAGGAGGGAGTGTTCTTTTTAGCGGTTCGATACCGCGCTCATTGTTTACGATATATAATCCTTTTACATCATACTTACCCCTTTCTTTACCCCTGCGATGAACTATCTTGTGAATTTGGGAGCATTCGGAATCTGTTGATGTACGATGAATGCCTTTTACCTCAATTACTAATAATCCATCATCACCTAAGTCTATTTGTATATCTTCTTCGAACAATCCTTCCTTTACAGTGGTATCTTTATCAATCACGTTGGAGAATCCTAACCACTTTAAGTATTCTATTGTGGCTTTAACTAACTTGTCGCCACTCTCAATTAAAATATTGTGAAGAAATGCGTATTTTGATTCGTTCTCAACAATTTGATGTTCTATTACCTGAACATCTTTTTTGTATTTAATGGTTAATGATTCTTTTTCGTCCAGTAATTGTTGATGATTAGGTAAATAATATTCTTTTTTGCATTTCCATGATTCCGTATTAATATTGGGAAAATACTCAGACAGGTTTTTATATAAAACATCACCAAATAAAACTTTTAAAAGAGAGACTTTGTCTTTTACCTGAGGAAGCATGAATACTATTTCGTTATCAGACGAGTATAGATAAGAGACGACATCCTCATTTGCACTTTTTAGTAATGGGATATAGTTATCTGTTTCTTTGTTTTGGAATGTTTGAAAATAAGATATATCGTTAATAAAATTCGTGAAAAGTGTTTTAGATATCTCATTTGGGGTTATTTTCACATCTGTTCCTGACAATGATTCAAATGATAGATCATTCGTAAAATCGTAATTACTATATCTACTCTGATGAGAATGATATGGACTTTCCCCATAATAATATTCAATATATTCCTTTTTGGCTTGAAATACAATTTTTATTCGCGGCCTTGTTAAATGCGAAGACACTAATCGTTCGAAACAAAATGCGGAGTAAGGTAAAGGATTGAAAATTGTTGAAGCCCCATTGCTATAGAAATATGAAGCCCGACCATTTGTAATATTCGTGAGCTGATGATCGCTTTTTTGATACGGAATAACCATATAGTTATTCATGTCAATAACAAATAATTCATACTCTTGAATATTGTTTGGGAAAACATGGTTTAACAGTAGTTTGCTATATGAATTCTGTTTATTGTATGCACCAACACTTATTCGTGTGCCAAAACTACCATCGAAAACAAAAAAACCTTGGCCAGTTAAATAATTTCTAATTTCTTCGCTAGTATCGATACAGCAAACACGAGTTTTATTTTTCATTTTCGGTGTTTTCTTTTCTTGTTTTATATGAGTATTGTAATGCTAGTAACCCGATGGCACATGCAACTCTTCATGCATTTGAGTTGATTGGACAATCAACAATATTTGTGCCAAAGTGAACCAAGTTGTTTTTGGAAAATCTATTACTATTTACTTATTTTGACATGATATCGCATAACGTAGTATCAGTAAAAGTATGCCATATTTTCAGTTCGATGGGCTTATAATCGGGGAATATCTGTTTGACAAACTCTATCTCAAACACCAATCGCAAGTCATTTTGGTCGGCTTTAGCTTGAACTTCATGTTTCGAACCAATACGTGCAACCTTAATGAAATATAGGTCGCGAATGCCTTTTTTCTTTATATAGGGCATAAAATAGTAAAGGTGATTCAGTTCCACCGTTGAAGGGAAGTCTTTGCCGGTATAGTATATTCGGGCATCCTGTTCGAGGTATGGAGCGACGTTTTCTGTTGTCACCAAAGAAACCAAAACATTTTTTGAGGTGTCAAGGTTTTTATCCTTAGAAGCTTTGGCTTTACAAAGCCTGTTGTGAATAATTTCTTCAGGATATTTCTCCCGCATACTGTACAGGTCGATGGGGAACAGTTGTGGTGGTATCATGCTCTTCGCCACCTTGTAGGCCTCATCGAAGTGACTCTCCTCGTGGTTTCGGGCATCAATATCGTTAAACAACCTCATCAAAGATCGTCCAATCGCATACGAGAGATTAACTGGTACCGCATTGCCAATCTGTTTATATTGGTCTGAAATTGTTCCTGAGAACAACCATTCGTCGGGGAATGTCTGGATACGGGCATATTCGCGAACAGTCAGAGGCCGAGTTTCCGTCGGGTGACAGCGTTCAGTCTGTTTCTGTGCAGGGGCACATGTAAGTGTTAAGGAGGGTTCATCCATTGAAAGACGTCGAGCCATTCCCGTTTTCCCTCCTCCAAGGTAGAAACTGGCTCCCATGAATTCTTTTGCTACATCTTCTGGTAAATCACGCCAATCACCACCCTCAGGAACCAGTGAAAGAACTCTGCGTTTCTTTTCAGGATAGGTTTGCCCTTCTGATGCAGGAACATCTTTCTTGTATAGTTTACCCTTTAAGAAGGCATCTCTAAGAGTCATGATTCTCTTGTATGGAGCAGGCCAATGGAATTCAACATATGGAGCGATATCATTGCGGATAGCCACAAGGATAAGACGCTCCCTCTTCTGAGGGACTTGATACATTACAGCCTTAAGCACTCGCGGCTCAACCAGTGTATAGCCTAATTCTGCTATAGCGTTACGAATGATTTCAAGTGTTCTCCCGTCATCATGGGATAGGAGACCTTTCACGTTCTCTCCCATAAAGACCTTTGGCTGTATCTCCTTTACGGCACGTGCAAGCTCGAAAAACAATGTTCCTCTAGTATCGTTCAGACCGCCCTTCTTCCCAGCGTATGAAAAAGCCTGACAGGGGAATCCTCCCGAAACAAAATCCACCAATCCTCTCAAAGGAGTGAAATCCACCTTGTGGATGTCGCCCTCCAGCACATTCCAATCGGGACGATTCAATCGCAGGGTTTCCGAAGCCATTGGATCAATCTCATTGAGAAGAATGTGACGGAATCCGGCGAAGTGCATACCTAAAGCCAATCCACCAGCACCTGCAAACAACTCCAACGAGGTGAAATCGCGGAGAGGTGTGACGTGCATTTCTTCTTCCCACTTGCTATTGAGCATCATCTGGACAGGTTCTACGTCGGTCAACTCTTCCATGTAGAACCCCATCTTGCCATTGTGCGAGTGATATGGATACATTCCCGTTTCACCCCACCGCTGTGTGGTGGCGATGGATGTGCCAAGCAGGTCAGCCAAATTAGATGTAGATAAAAAAGTTCTCATCAAATACCGCCTTTCTCGTCAATCTCTTTTGCTATCGCGTCAATCTTGGCCTCAATCAACAAACTACCATCAATATGTTCTTCCTCCACAACTTCTCCGAAAGCCTTGGTAAGACGATGATAAAATTGATTATCACCAGTTAAATGCTCCCAAAACTCTGCACCACAGTATACGGGATAAGTAGTATTGATGGTTTTATAGTTGGCTGACAGATTCTGGCGTTCACCATAAAGAACACCAACAATTAAGTCGTCATCGGCAACGCGCAAACGGTTTTGTCGTGCAATTCCTTTGAAGTCTTTGAAGTGTCCTAATATGGTGTCAATGTCGTCACGGTTGATTGTTTGAGGCCCAGCCTTACATTGACAATATTTTGTTCTACCGTCAATGGCATCTTTAAACTCAATGTCAATACCGGGGACAGCAGATCCACTACTGGTTATCTCTTTTAATCCGGCAATGAAGAACTGAATATTGGATCCAAAACTTGTATTGATGCTGGTTCCTAACACGCGCGGGTATACCAACGCCTTTGCAAGTGATTTTGATTCTGTGTTTCCACACAAAAAAGCGGCCAGATAATTAATAAGAAAGGGATTGATGTTAAAATCCTTCAATGTAAGGTTTTCCAAGCCTTTCAAATGTGCAGGAATGATGATTTGACGAAAATAATTTTTTCCGCTTTCAATAATGGATTTTTTGTCTTTGCTGGTCATAATACTATGCTTATTTTACAATTTCATATTTCCATCCTTCATTCTTTGCTATCTGCAAAAGGTTCAGGACATTTCCTTTCTCCCATTGGTTTGAGACAACAAACCTTACTCCGTCTCCGCTGGTCAAAACAAACTCTTCCTTCACTAGATGCCTATACATCGAAGTTTCATCTTTTAACTTTCGAGCAGCTTCAATATCGTCCTCGATGAAATTCCAAGCACCCCATCTTCCAAGTAAAGCATTGTGAAAAGTATCTTTCAAATCATCCAAGGTGGTTTTGGGATGAGCCTTCAAGTATTCCTTAACAACGGCATAGCCCATCTTCCCCTTAGTATTATACTCTACTCCGTTCAGACGAATTGTAACTTTCCCCTCTAAATCTTCGGGATTCACGTCAATATCCAGTTTGATAGGTTTGTAAACAAGTTGAATGCGTTGTTGTTTATTACTGTTTTTTTGAAACAAATCGCATCCCACAAAAATTGTCAATAGAGTGACATATTGGAAGAATCCCTTAATTTTAATCTCTTGAGATTTTGTTGCATGTGGCCGAGTGGGCGCCTGCGAGTTTTCCGACAAGTCATATGATTTAGCCGCCTTTGCTGTCTCATAAGCAAGTGATTCCAAGTATTTCACCTCTGTAGTGGTGAGAGAATTGTCGTTTGCGGTGAAAGCCAATGCTTCATCCCAAAACTCTTTCTTGGCTGTATGATTGGCAATCCGTTTGAAGAACACGTCTGTCTCTCCAACATAAGCTTTCCTCTTTTCGCGATTGAGCAAAATATACAATGCAGGTTTTGACAGTTCATCTTTCATCTCTTTGATGAACTCCGTATATCCTCGCTTAATCACACTCAACTGACAAACACAATTGTCCATCTCGACAATCTTGGAACCATCGAGCACATCATCGTAGAGAATGGTATGTATTGTTTTAGGCATATGTTATATATCTTCCGAATACTAAAAAACCCTCTTTCTTTCTTAAAAGAGGGCGTGGATGCGATTGGGATACCTTGGTTTAGCACGACCAATCAGACAACAATCACAGTTCACGCCCTATGTGTTAGCGCAAACATCCGTGTATCGCCTGATTGCTGAAAGTGTATGAAGTGCTAATTCGGCATCCTCAGCTTAATCAAGGATGTTCTACTTCTATTATTAATCTATCTTTCTGTTTTTCTTATTTATACGATTCTATTTCTGCTATATTTACACCTGCAAATATACATATTTTTTTTCATTCTACCAAACGACGGTAGCAATATGGTGGATCATTTGCAAGGAAAAACTCTTTTTTTCAACCTTCGTTTTCTCTCAATAAGTTGCGTTTCTTATTGGAACTTACCCGCGAACAAGCGTTCAGACAGGCAGAGAGAGGTGGATGGTGTCGGAGGTGCGGCCGCGAGTGGAGCGGAGGAAGGCGTAGAGGTGAAGTGGGAATGCGTTCTTGCTTGAATGTGTTAATGTGTTAGTACCTGTTTGGGTTGGATCTGCGGGGTAAAGCCATTCTTCAGGGAGGATGGCGGTAACGAGGCCGACGGAACGGGGGACGGGGGTGGCGAGACGGCCGGTGCAGAGGGCTGGACAATAGACAAAAAGGAAGAACTCGTCGGTGGCTTTGCCGCCGTAGGCACGACTGTCGAAAGTAACAGTAAGTACATTGTCGTTGATGGTGGCCGAGGTGACGGCCACACTCTCCACTGAGCCGCGACTGACGATGATGCGGGGGAGGTCGATTTCGCCGTCGGGGGTGAAGCAGTCTTTGTTGAGGTTGCGGAAGATGGCGTAGGTGCTGTTGTGTTCCCTAATGGCATGCCAGTGGAGACCTATAAGGTGGGCCTCTTTCATGTAGGACGAGAGCTTGGATATCATCGCAAAGTTGCTGCGGTGGGCCTGCTGCGCTTCGGTTCGCGGATTGGCCACGGAGGTGGGCATGGAGCGCTCGCATTGGCGCCCGTGCCATGTGTAGTATATCTTGTTGCCGAGTTTGCCGCTCTCGGTATCACCTTGTTTCCTTGCCATAAGTATTTGTCTTTAGGCTTATAACGTCAGAAGGCCGCTTTTATTGCGCCACTGCCATACTGCAGGCAGGCATTAGCTTAGGCACTTCCATACCCTTGGCATATCCAGCGGGTATGGGTAGAGCGAGGGAATGGTGAGGCTACGGTATGGGTGGGACTATGATGCTCCGTATGAGCATCGAGGTTACCTCGAAGGAACACCAATGGTACATTGGAAGTACCCCCTAGTCACCATAGAGATGGTATAGAGATGGTATAGGGTCGATATAGGGATGGTATGGTGATGGAGAGACGAAGTATTTGGGTATGATAGAAGGTGTTATTATACCTACGGTATAATAATATATGGGAGGTAGAGACTACGATGGGCAAAAAAAAGCACCGCGGTGGCGGTGCTAGTTGTTTTTTTGTACCCCCTGGGGGAATCGAACCCTCATCTAAAGTTTAGGAAACTTCCGTTCTATCCGTTGAACTAAGGAGGCAACTAGTTAAGAGTTATGAGATAAAAGTTATGAGTGGGCTTGCGCGGAACTCAACTCTTAACTCTTAATTCTTAACTCATAACTTGCGTTTAATCTCTATCACTTCATAGGCTTCGACGATGTCGCCGACCTTGATGTCGTTGTAGTTTTCGATGTTCAGGCCGCAATCCTGGCCGCTGACAACTTCCTTGACGTCGTCTTTAAAGCGCTTGAGGGAGGCGAGCTTGCCGGTGTATACCACGATGCCGTCGCGGATGATGCGGATGTTGCTCTGACGGTTGATCTTGCCGTCGAGGCACATACAGCCGGCGATGGTGCCCACCTTCGATATCTTGAAGGTCTCGCGAATCTCGAGGTTGGCGACGATCTTCTCCTGCGTCTCGGGGGCAAGCATGCCCTCGATGGCGTCCTTGAGCTCGTTGATGGCGTCGTAGATGATGCTGTAGAGGCGGATGTCGATGTGCTCGGTTTCGGCCATCTTGCGGGCGCCCACAGAGGGACGCACCTGGAAGCCGATGATGATGGCGTCGGACGACATGGCCAGCATGACGTCGTTCTCCGAAATCTGACCCACGGCCTTGTGGATGACGTTGACTTGCACCTCGTCGGTACCGAGTTTGATGAGCGAGTCGCTGAGGGCTTCCACGGAGCCGTCCACATCGCCTTTGACGATGATGTTGAGTTCCTTGAAGTTGCCGAGGGCGCGACGGCGGCCAATCTCCTCGAGGGTAAGGTGCGTCTGGGTGCGGAGGCCCATCTCACGCTGCAACTGGGTACGCTTGGCGGCGATATCCTTGGCCTCTTTCTCGTTCTCGGTGACGTTGAAGGTGTCGCCAGCCTGGCAGGCGCCGGTGAGTCCGAGGAGCAGCACAGGCTGCGAGGGACCGGCAGAGGTCACCTCCTGGTTACGCTCGTTGTACATGGCACGTACACGGCCTGCAATAGCACCGGCCACGATGGGGTCGCCCTTGCGGATGGTGCCTTCCTGCACCAGCAGTTTGGCGATGTAACCGCGACCTTTGTCGAGCGAGCTCTCGATGACCACACCCTTGGCGCGTTTGTTGGGGTTGCCTTTCAGCTCCATGATGTCGGCTTGGAGGATCACTTTCTCAAGCAGTTCCTCAACGCCGATGCCCTTCTTGGCACTGATGTCCTGGCTCTGGTATTTACCGCCCCATTCCTCAACCAAGAGGTTCATGTTGGCCAACTCGGTCTTGATACGGTCGGGGTCGGCACCAGGTTTATCAATTTTGTTGATGGCGAAGACGATAGGCACACCGGCCGACTGGGCATGGTTGATAGCCTCAATGGTCTGCGGCATGATTTTGTCGTCTGCGGCGATGACGATGATGGCGATATCCGTCATCTTGGCACCGCGGGCACGCATGGCGGTGAAGGCCTCGTGACCAGGGGTGTCGAGGAAGGTAATCTTCCGGCCGTCGGCGGTCTGCACCTCGTAAGCACCGATGTGCTGGGTGATGCCGCCCGCCTCGCCGGCGATGACATTGGTCTTGCGGATATAGTCGAGCAGCGAGGTCTTACCGTGGTCGACGTGACCCATCACGGTGATGATGGGGTTGCGTGGCACGAGGTCCTCGGGACGGTCCTCTTCCTCTATCTGATGCAGTGTGTTGACCACATCCTCGGAGGCGAAGTTGACTTCGAAACCGAACTCGTCGGCGATGAGCTTGATGGTCTCGGCATCGAGACGCTGGTTGATGCTTACGAAGATACCGACGCTCATACAGGTGGCGATAATCTTGGTCACCGGCACGTTCATCATGGTGGCCAGTTCGTTGGCGGTGACAAACTCGGTCACCTGCAGCACTTTCTGGTTCTCCATCTCGTGCAGCATCTCCTCCTCCATCTGGGCGTGGACTTTCTGACGCTTTTCGCGGTTGTGTTTAGAAGTCTTACTCTTGCCCATGGGCGAGAGGCGGGCGAGGGTGTCGCGGATCTGCTTCTCGATTTCGTTGTCGTCAATCTCGACGGGTTTCTTCTCCTCTTTCTTTTTCTTCTTCTTGGGATTCTGTTGCTGCTGTGCAGCGTTCTTTTGGCTCTCTTTCTTGGCTTTCTCCTTCTCCTTGCTCTCTTTCTTAGCCACCTCGGCGCCAATCTTCTTCACCTCCTGGGCGCTGACGGCGTCCTTCTTGGTGTGCTTGCGTTTACGCTTGCTACCAGGAGTGTCGGCACCGTCCTTGGAGAACTGACTGAGGTCAATCTTGTCGAGCACTTTGGGACCCTCAAGCTTGGTGTATTGGGTCTCAATGAACTCGGGTTCTGGCTTGGGCTCAGGTTTGGGAGCCTCCTCGACGGGAGCGGGCTGCGGTTCCGGCTCAGGTTTAGGCTCTTCCTTGGCTTTCGCCTCACTCTTGGGTTTGGCGGCAGCGGCGGGCGAGATGGCGGGTTCTTTCTTTTCTCCTTTCTTCTTTTTCTTCTTGTCTGGACGCATGCGCTGGTTGAGGGCGCTGAGGTCAATCTTGCCCACCACATTGAAGGGACTGTTGGGATCCTGCTGAGGCTGGTCGTCGGAGGTCTCTTCGACTTCTTCGACTTCTTCTTCTGAGGGCTCAGAGAATTCTGGAGTTTCCACAGTTTCTGGAGTCTCCGGTTCTTCTTGGGATTCCGGCATGGGCTCGGGTTCCGGTTCCGGTTCGGACTCGGCTTGGTTCTTCGCGTGGGTGTAGTTCTTGATAATCACCTCTTCGTTCTCGGGTTCCGGCTCTTTCTTGATTTCTACCTCCACGACGCGGTTGCTGCCACTGGTCATAAGCTCGATTTTATCGGCTTCCTCCTTCACCTTGCGTTCGCTCTGGAAAGCCGTGGCCAGCAGTTCATACTGCTCCTCACTAATCTTCGTATTGGGGCTGGCGTCCACCTGATGCCCCTTCTTGGCAAGGTACTCCGCGAGGGTCTGGATGCCCACGTTGAAGTCCTTGGCTACCTTATTCAGTCTGAAACTTGCCATATTGTCGAGTCCTCCTTCTTTCTTATTAACGGTTAATGGTTAGTGGTTATTGGTTATCGAGGGCCGACGTGTTTGAGTTGCGCAAGCGTCTATAACCCATAACCTATAACCTATAATCTTTATCTTATTCAAACTCTGATTTCAGCACCTCGATGACGTGGTCGATGGTCTCTTCCTCGAGGTCGGTGCGGGTCAAAAGCTCATCCTTCGGCAAAGCCAGCACGCTCTTGGCGGTGTCGCAGCCAATCTTGATGAGTTCGTCGATAATCCACTGGTCGATTTCGTCGTTGAATTCCACCAATGCCACATCGTCGTAGTCTTCGTCGGTGTCGCGGTAGACCTCGATTTCGTAGCCCACGAGTTTGGAAGCCAACTTGATGTTGTAGCCGCCCTTACCGATGGCTAAACTCACCTGGTCGGGCTGCATGAATACCTCGGCCTTCTTCTCTTCCTCGTTAATCTTGATGTTGCTCACCTTGGCGGGCGAGAGGGCGCGCTGGATCATCACGTCGTCACGCGGGGTGTAGTTGATGACGTCGATGTTCTCGTTGCGCAACTCGCGGACGATACCGTGGATACGGCCACCCTTCACACCCACGCAGCTTCCCACGGGGTCGATGCGGTCGTCGTAACTCTCCACAGCCACCTTGGCGCGCTCACCAGGCTGGCGGACGATATTCTTGATGGTGATGAGGCCGTCGTAGATTTCGGGAACCTCGGCTTCCAATAGGCGCTCCAGGAAGATGGGGCTGGTGCGCGAGAGGACGATGATGGGGCTGTTGTTCTTCATCTCCACCTTCAGCACCACGGCACGCACGGTGTCGCCCTTGCGGAAGTGGTCGGCAGGAATCTGCTCGCTCTTGGGCAGCACCAGCTCGATTTTCTCGTCGTCGAGGATGAGCACCTCTTTGTTCCAAGGCTGGTAGACCTCACCGACGATGACCTCACCCACTTTCTCCTTGTACTTCTGGAAGATGAGGCTCTTCTCGTAGTCCTGAATCTTGCTCACCAAGTTCTGGCGGATGCTGAGAATCTCGCGGCGGCCGAAGTCGCTCATCAGGATAGGCTCGGAGCACTCCTCGCCAACCTCGAAGTCCGACTCAATCTTCTGGGCGTCGCTCAGCGCTATCTCGCGGCTGTCGTCTTCCACTTCGCCGTCTTCCACGATGGTGCGGTTGCGGAAGATTTCCAAGTCACCCTTGTCGATGTTGACGATGATGTCGAAATTGTCCTCCGAGCCGTAACGTTTGGCCAATGCCGTGCGGAACACCTCTTCGAGGATGCGCATCAAAGTCTCGCGGTCGATGTTCTTAAATTCCTTGAATTCCTGAAAGGAACCACTCAAGTCTAAGGTTTTCATTTATATTATTGCTTGATTGTTTGATTGCTTAATTCATCACTCATCATTAAAACTTGATTGCCACCCTTGCGCTCTTGATATCCTTGTAGGCGAAGCGTAGAGTCTCGGGAGCCTGTTTCTTGGTCCCTTTGGTGCGGAGCACGATGCCCTCCTCCGAGGCATCCTCAAGGGTGCCTTCTACCTTCTCGCCGTCGAAGGTCACCACCTCGAGGTCGCGGCCCACATTCTTGCGATACTGGCGCGTGAGTTTCAGCGGCTGGTCGGCACCGGCCGAAGAGACGTTGAGTTCGAAATCCTCCTCCTCGCGGTCGAGGTTGTTCTCGATGGCGCGACTCAGCGCGATGCAGTCGTCGATAACGACCCCGTTGTCGCCGTCGATGTCGACAAAAATGCGGTTGTCGGGAGTGATTTTCAGGTTCACGAGGAACTTATCGCTCCCGTCAAGAGCGTTGTTAATCAGTTCTAATATCTTGATTTTCTCTATCATAACTAATAAAAAGAGAGGTTCTCGACCTCTCTCATTCCGCTGCAAAGATACGAACATTTTTCATACTGGCAAAAAAAAGTTTCCTTTTCAAGCCCGCAACGCGGGCGCCAGATCTTAGCCGGGGGCGCCAGCCCCCGGTACACAAACGCCCCCTCTCCCCCTTGAGCCCCACCCCCGTAAGGGGTGATGAGCACCGCTGAAATAAATCTTATCCAGCGAATAGCGGGGCGACACCCACCCACCAGTGGTTATCCCACAAAATCAATCTTATGGCAGAGGATCGTTCCTATGGCCCAATGAAATATAACGCCATTTCTTGAGACACATAATATGCCACTGATACCGATAAAGAAAGATTCATGTGCTCACTTGTGAACACACCAAGAGCCGCCCGTGATGGACGGCTCTTTTGCTTGATAGTTAATCGTTATTTATTCCCTTGTGACAGGGGCCTGTCCCTTGTCACCCCTCATCAGCTCGAAGCCGGCGTCCATCTTGTCCTTGGCGCGCTGGATGGGGCATTCGGCCTTGTCCCACTCATAGCTGCGGGTCTGGCCGCCGAAGGGGTCGCCGCTGGCCTGCCCCAGCGTGTGCCACCACGCCATGGCGAAGCGCATCCAGTCCTTCATCTTCTTGCCCATCACCACCCTTTCGGGCTCATAGTAATGGAAAGCTAAAACGTTCTTTGATGCAGTCCCCTCGAAGGGGATCTTGCCGATTTGCGGGAAATATTCTTTTGCCATATCTTATTAATTTTCAATTTTTATAAAAACGCCCAAAGGAATCTTTTTATTGTATGGCGAAGCCCTTGCAGAAAAAAAATTGTATGATTCAAAAAATTATTCTTACCTTTGTAATGTTGTATGGAGACCTGACCTGCTTGTAACTCGCTGATTTCTATATATCTTCTCTTTCCTCCACTGCAAATAACTACGGTGAATGGTATTTATATACATTTCCATTATAAAGAAATGAAAGGGAAAAACTACATAATCTACCTTGTGCGACTGGCGATAACGCTGCTGTTCTTAGTGATGCCCCAGACATCATGGGCGCAGAGTACAGTTTATGTGTCAACGTATAATCAATTGTCCGCAGCTATTTCGAATGCTTCGGTAAACAATATCGTGGTGACTGCTGACATCGATGTGCCGTGCGAAAATTCCGGTAATGCAGGTGCAAATGACCTAACCGGTGCTTCTACTGCACAACTTATAATTAACCGTTCATTGACATTGCAAAGCCAAGCCGGTTCTAAATATTTCATCAAGCGTACTTCGGCTTCCGGAAGCGCTTCTTCTACCCTTAAGTCCTTAATTGCCATTCGAGGTAACGGACAGGGCAACAGTGGTACGGCCAATCTGGCACAAAACACAGTGGAAGTATCGTTCACGAATATCATCATTGATGGTGGTGCAAACTTTGGATTGTCCAGTGTTTGCGATAGACGTAATGGCGCTGCTAATGCGTATGGCAATGCGGGACGTTCGATGATAGATGTGTATTTGGGAGGTGTGCTCAATCTTGAAGACGGCGTGGAAATCCGAAACGGCTTTACTACCAAATCAGACAATTCACTTTTGAATGATGCATCTATCTCGCAGTGTTTCGGAGGAGCCGTTCGTGTTGATTACCATAATGCGACAGGAGGCGGAACCATCAACATCAAGGCCGGAGCAACTATACACGATTGTACTGCACGAGGCGGTTACGGTGGAGCATTGGGCGCTTACAACTATGCCCGCTTGAATCTATACGGAGGAACAATTTACAATTGCTCGGCCAATCATGGAGGGGCGATAGCCTGTACCTATCGAAGTGCTTCGGGTTACGGTGACGCTACCGCCGGAACCATTCGCATGTATGGCGGAACTATCTCCAATTGTTGTGCGGAAAATGGTGGCGCATTATGTACGCATGGGCCTGTGGAAGATTATGTGCTGGGAGGAACCATCACCTCCTGCAGCGCAACCTATGGTGGTGCCATTTATCAGGCTTTCAGTACTACGGTAATTCATATTGTAGATCACAACTCTGGCAAACTGACCATTAGTAACTGTACCAATACACATGAAACGCCTACGGAAAATACTGACGGCTATCATTTCGTATACCTAAGTAGCGGCTCAATCGATGTAACGCCAGTTTATCAGGTTACCTTCAGGGACAATAACACGGACTTTGCCGTATTGTCTGTGGCACAAGGCACCTCATTAGGCGAAGCCTTCCCCGCGGCACCGGCAAAAGCTGGCATACGATTCTTGGGATGGTATAACGGCAACACACAGGTCACGAGTTCGACAGTTATTAACGATAATATTACCGTGACTGCCAAATGGGAGTTCTATGGAAATGGTACTGAAGGCGTTCCTTACCAGATTCCTTCTGCTGATGCATGGAATCTTCTGGCATACAACGTAAATAATGGCAATACCTATAGCGAAAAGGTTTTCCAAATGACCAACAACATCAGCGTAACGAGGATGGCAGGCGTTGGTACTACTGATGGCAATTACAAGTCTTTCAATGGAACCTTCGACGGAAATGGCCACACACTTAATGTCGCATTTAGCGGATCAGGTGCATGGACGGCATCGTTCGGTTCACTCAACGGAGCCACCATCAAAAATCTGCACATTACTGGCAGCATAAGTACCTCAGGCTATCGACCTGGAAGCATCGCTGGTTTCATCAGTGGAAACAGCACTATTGAAAACTGCTGGAGTGAAGTGGCTATCGTTTCAAATAAGGAAGATTATTGGGTAGATGCAGGAGCTTTTGTGGCACGAGTAAACTCGGGAACAACTCTTACCCTCAAAGGCTGTCTGTTTACTGGCAGCATCACCTACACTGATGAGAATGCCTATGAAGGCGGCGGTATGGTCGGTTGGGCTCAAAACAACACCACTGTCAAGTTTTACGACTGTGTGTTTGCCCCTTCCACAATCAGTATCACCAAGTATAAAGACCAATACACGTTTGCGGCAACATATGATGGCTTTGCAGATAAGACCATAGATAATTGCTACTATAACGATGTGGCTAACTCAACGGATATGATGAAAGAGGGAAACCTGGTCCCCAAGGTGAGCGCCGCCGCCAACACATGGCAGGCGGTAGCTGCCCCGATGCACGACTGGAACAGCGATGGCCTTGCCGTCGGTAATATCGACAACCTCACAGATGACACCTACGACCTCTTCCGCTACAACGAGGCCTCCTCCACATGGCAGAACCAGAGGAATGGTGCCAGCACGTTCGACACCCTGATGCGCGGTCGCGGATACATCTACCGCAGCAGTAGCGACAAGAATCTCGCCTTCGTTGGCCTGCCCAACACCGGCAACGTAAGCATCACCCTCACCGCCTCCAACGCTGCGGGCGACCTCAAGGGCTTCAACCTTGTGGGCAACCCCTATCCCCATACGCTGCCGTTCAGCCGCGCCTACTACTCGCTCCGTCCCGACGGCACCTGGGAGAGACACGACAGCGGTGGCACCCTCGCGGTCGGTCAGGCCGTGCTCGTCTACACCAATGAGAGCAGCGAGACCCTCACCCTCAGTCCCTGGGGTATCGTCACAGGCAGCAAAGGTACCCTGCCTCCACTGCCCCAAGGCCTCTGCCTCAGCAGCGACTGCGATGACTCAAGCAATGACGCAATTATACAATCAAGCAATCGCCCCTTCGCCCGTATCGAGGGCAACCAGCTGATAATCGATGGCACCGGCCTATTGCAGGCCTTCGACATCATGGGTCGCCAGCTCTTCACCCAGGAAATTTCAATTTTCAATTCTCAATTTTCAATTTCCCAGTTTCCGCATGCGGGCGTCTACATCTTAAAACTCGACAACAACAGCCAAAAGATAGTGATTAGGTAAAGATGAATTATCATATTGTTATCCATTGAATTAATTTATGGTCAATTCGTGGAATTTCGTGTAAGAAAAAGATATGAAACCAAGACATTTCAATTTTCAATTTTCAATTTTCAATTTCATAGTGCTTGCACTGTTGTTCGTGGGCTGCACAAAGGAGGAGGAGAATGCCGACCGCATCAATATCTTCTCCGAGGGCATGAATGCCAACGGGAGCAAGGTGTTTATCCCCTCCAACAACGACGGCACCCCCAACGCGAATGGTGCCACCTGGGTGGCAGGCGAGAGCGTCAACCTCAACGGCACACTCCTCACCATCACCAGCGACGGCGACGGCCGCTTCTCGCTGCCCGTCGCGCCGCTGAGCGAAATGATGTATGCCGTCTATCCCGCCACCACGGCTTCGGGCGGCGACACCATCACGGTTACGAACAATAACGCCTCGGGCACCACCATCACCATCAAGAGCCTCGCCGTGGACTTCCGCGACGGCGGCCACCGCATCATCTTCCCCATGGCCGCGAAAGCCGACGCCAACAGCGGCAGTCTCCTCTTCAACCACCTCACCGGCGCCCTGCGCCTGACGCTAGCCAACAGTTCGAATTCAGGCATTGTCGTCGACCACCTCAAGGTGGTGGTGCAGGGCACTGCGGCGGCTCCCACTGTCACGCGCAACGAGGTGAACTATACCGTCCGCTGGGAGGTGCAGGGTCCTACGATGCCGAGTGGCGATGTGGGCATCAGCGGCGACCTGGAGGTGTCGTACAGCAGCGAGATGTACTTCAACATGCAGACTTCCGGCAATGCGGGTGTCACCGTACCGGCCAATGGCAGCATCAGCTTCTGCGTGCCGGTGACCGTAAACCATGTGAAGCGAATCTCCATCACCGGCTACGACGCCAGCGGCGTACAGCTTTTCTCCAAGGTCAAGGAGCTCGATTCGTTCGAAATCAAAGTCAACCATATGTACAACATTCCTTTGTTTAACATCAACAACAACTGAAGCCATGTACAATGAAATGGAACCGAATACCTCTGAATTAAAATTTATTGAAATGAGGAAAGAGAAGAAACAATATATCGCCCCGCAACTGACGGTGGTGACCTTCAAGGCGGAGCAGGGCTATGCCAACAGCCCGCAGACCCGGACGGCAATCTTCCTTTACCTTCTCCAGTCGAACGATGCCACATACAATGTCAACAGTGCCCAGGAGAAATGGAACGACGGTGGGGATATGCTCAGCTGGTAACCGCCGGCCACCTTTGGGTTTTAGTCCCAATATCAATGTGACAGGGGACAGGCACCTGTCACACCGCGTATAAAAATAACGCCATTTCTTGAAGATATATAATATGCCGCTTTTTGCTTCGCACACTATTCTGCGGCTCGGCATAGTGAGCGAGTTCTCTCTGCTCTCGCTCTTGTGAATAGGTCCGATGAAAAGAATTCACTATATTACCTGATTACTTGTTCACCTAATTACCTGAAAAAAAGGGACCGCCACGCATGACGGTCCCGCTTTACATTAAAATGTCCATTTTATTCCTCAGAGCAAGCGTGTGACAGGTACCTGCCCCCTCTCCCTAGATACGAACATTTTTCATACTGGCAAAAAAAAGTTTCCTTTTTCCTACGTTGGAGTTCGAAAGGGGAAACGACCACGAAAATGCAGTGGCTACTGAGGCGGTTCTATGTGCTGATAAGTTCAATAATTGTAAATAGTAATTGAAAAGTATACCACCAAAATAATGGTAGCATTCCTCAGCGCAGTCTCTGTGACAGGGACCAGTCCCTCGCCCCACTTGTGAAATGCTTCACGTAGCGGTCGCCACCATATTTTCTGGCAAGATAACAGAAATGATTCCTATCAAGAAATGCAACTAATTGAGCAAAAACGTACTTGTCTTGATTCATATGCAGGACATTTCCTGCAAAGATACAATTTCAAATCCGTTGACTCAAAAAGCCTCTGCAAATAATTAACTCACAATAATTTCAAAGAACTTTCACTAATTTTTAGTGGACAGCAATGTTTTATTTTATCAAATAAATTTTGTTTCAAAAAAGTGTCAATTATTTGCTTTCTCAAATCAAGTCTATTTCAGGTTCTATTCACATCTAGTATATCTGAAAAGACAAATATCGGAGGGTATTAGACCAAGAGATTCTTCCTGAAGGGAGGATAATCGCTCAACAGAGTATATCTCTTTTAGTATTGCAAATTGTATAACATTTTGTGGCGGAGCATTTATAGTAGGACAGCCACATTCTCTGTCAAAACTATCGGGAATCTCAGTCCATTGGGAAGGCCAAATTCCAACATAAATAACAACCTCACCTTCAAACTGATATGAAGAATATATGTTCGACGAATCAGAGTAATAGCCCGAGTCGCTATTTATGTGTACGACCCCGGAGTCCGTTATTGCAATACTATCGAACTTGCAAAATCTCAAATCATGTTGAGCTTTATGAATCGAGTCGAGAAGGAATAAATCATCATCATAATCAAGCAAGTTACCACCTATTTTTTTTAATAAATCTGGATTAGAACGAAGTAGACTTCCATCTTGATAAGGTTTAAATGGAAGTTCCCCCTGTTCATTAGTGATAAGGCGACTCTCTCTCTCAATAAACCAAATGTCAGAATGATTAGGAGTCTTACATCTAGCGTATCTTGTTACAACAACACCTCTCACACGCATTACTTTCGCATCATATATTTGTGCCAGTGTTGCATTGCTTAAAAGATGTAAAAAAAAGCAAAAAAATAATAAATAATTCTTTTTCATATTTTACTCAACAATTTGGGGCGTTTGTGCTGAATTATGTACATGTAATCGAACAACTCGACCTTCTGTTGTGTTTGCAACATCTAATAGCCGACGTACTCCGTATCCCACTTCTTTCTCGTTTACCCTTCTGCAAGAATTGTAACTCATTGCGCCATTTGAACCCATCACTCCTTCGGAAACATCTTTTGCATCAGGGAGACCCCACGCATGTCCAATTTCATGTGTCAACGTTCCGACATCATCCAAATATACATCAATAACAGATTTTGTACCGAGAGAAATGGTTCTTGATGCTGATTCCCAATGCCCAGATGCACCCAAATTAACATCATAACATAGTTTGTTCCCCATTGGATCTAATGAAAGCATTTTCTCCACTTCTCCGTCACTGTTTTGTGGAATAAAACTAACGTCAAATGACACTTTCCAAACATCATTATTTTCATCAGTATATCCCCATTCCCTCGAAGAAAAACCTTTTTGTAAAGCCAAATCAATTTGAGATGGATCTTCGCCCGTACCAACAATATTTCTTATACCTGACTGATTTCTATTATAGTACAACCTGACAGCAATTGAGATTGTCATATCGTTTTTATTAACTACCACCTCACCATCTCGTCCGTCAGGATCTACTACTCTTATAGGATTCCAAAGACAATAGTTATATGAACTTATATTCGGGTATTTGTCGCTCATCGGATCCACACTTAGCCACCCTGTCAAAAGTTCCGACCAGTAGTATCGTGCCCCGTAGTAGTGGAAGCCTGATTCATAGTCCTTTTCCTTCCCGTTGGAATTCGACAGGAAAAATGACCATGAAACGACATGATTTCGTCGGAAAGTTCTATGTGTTGGTCGGTTCAACTAGATGAAAATTATCAATGTCCCGTTATATCATATCCATTCGTCAATCACTTATTTTAACAGTCATTTGACAGATTGTTTCAATAATCCAAAATATTATATATTGTTATTGCAGTTAAAAGATTACCAGGGAAAGAATCATTTTCATCAGTATACAAATCAAAGCCACCATAAAGATGGAAGTGATCGTTATTGTACTTGATATATTTTATGATATCCAACAATTCTTGTGTTCCTTCCGAAGTTAAGCATATATTAATTTCTTTTGAATCAACCAAGGAACATTGTATATTATAGTCGGTTTCTGCAATATGAGCTGAGGGTAAAAACTCTATTGAAAAGTTTTTAATGCCAATGTAACCCTGTTTTGGTTTAATGACGTTTTGCACAGGAATATTGACCTTCTCTGGTTTAATTATTTTTAATGATGCTATACTGTCAATAATTGTGTCACATCCACCTTCATCCAAAATAATCTCAAGAAATTTTTTTTCAAGCTGCTTTAAATAAATATTAATCATTTTTAAATCCTCCTAAAGTTGATAATTTCTTTTTGACTCTATGGGAACCATGAGGATAATTCACATCCACATGGGGGAATTCTTTGGCGCTTCCTGGGTCCAAATTATACGAGTAACGAGACTTTTTGTTTACATAAGCTTTGTTCCCAGGAGCACACCCTTTTGCAGGTTCCAATTTTCCCCGCCTCACATAACGCTGGAACACTTTATTAATTTCCGTTAGATTCTTGTTTTTGAAAGGATTTCCAAGTCCTTGGATAGGACGACAAAATTTACCAGATGTAATCTTAGGGAAACATTGTCCTCCCTCAATTCCTTCCATAATACCACATGTCATCCATGGTAGCAACGCCTCGAAGGCCATCCTAAAAGGAAGAAAGTCATAGCTTGAAGCCACATACATCAAACCTGATGGTCCTTCTTCGTTGGGCGTTTCCGCAATCCTTCCTTCTGGAATGTGTACGGCATTCCCCACAACAATATAATTCCCATCCACCCTGGCCGCATTAATCTCTTGCCCAACATGCAAATTATGAGGGTCTACTGTTGGATTTGTCCCTTGTAGTGTTCCGTGCGGAAGATTCCACTCATTTTCTAAATTCCAAAAGTTGTCTCCCTTTTGTATTATGTATTTTAAATTTCCGGGAGGGTCATCGTACGACATACCTGTAGGGTCTACTAGTCTAACAGGATTCCATGCACAATAGGCATAGGGGCTAATGCTCGGGTACTTATCCGTCAATGGATCGACGCTGAGCCACCCGGTTAAAAGTTCGCTCCAGTAGTATCGTGCCCCGTAGTAGTGGAAGCCTGATTCATAGTCCTTTTCCTTCCCGTTGAAAGAACATGATACGGAAGTTGTATAACCGTACAGGTTATCAACACTTTGAAAGGGCTTACCAAGATGTCTTTTTTGATAAAAAGTGCTAAAAAGCAGGTCGTTTCCCATCATATTTTTTGATGAAAAAGAGTCATTTTGATATGCACTTTTCGGTGTCATTTTCCACATTTTGACTTTGCAAAGTTACAAACTTTTTTGGAATCTGATTAATAAATATAGTTATAGCATAACTTTAGCAAGTGAATGTTGGTAATTTCCTCACGGCCTTTAACTTATTTTTATTCAATAAATCAGCGTAAACTTTAGTGGATCCGATATCAGCGTGGCACATCAGTTGCTGCACCGTATAGATGGGGACATCTTTTGTTTTGATAAACTGAGGGAAATATCAATTTTCCATATATTAATTTTATGGGGATTGTAGATTTTTACATAAATAAATTTGTGGGGAATTGAAAAAAGTTGTATTTTTGCAGTTGGAAAAGTGATGATATTATGAAAGAAAGAGTCTTTAAAAGAAAGATTTATGACCGTTTGCTAAAATGGAAGCAGGAGAGCAACGGACAAAGTGCGCTTCTCATTGAAGGTGCTCGTCGCGTGGGGAAATCGACCATCGTGCGGACATTCGCGGAGAACGAATATGATTCGTATCTGATGATTGACTTCAACAAGGCATCGAAAGCCATCAAGAATTTGTTTGAGGACATCATGGATTTGGATTACCTGCTCCTGTATCTTCAGACAGCCTACCATGTGACGCTGAAGCCGAGGCGTTCGGTCATTATCTTTGACGAGGTGCAGAAATGTCCACTCGCCCGACAGGCCATCAAGTATCTGGTGGAGGACGGGCGTTTCGACTACATTGAGACGGGCTCTCTCATCAGCATCAAGAAGAATACTGAGGGCATCACGATACCCAGCGAAGAGGACCGCATACAGATGTATCCGATGGATTATGAGGAATTCCGCTGGGCGTTGGGCGACGAGGCGACGGTTCCGCTGCTCAGAAAGTTCTGGGAGCAGCAGCACATGCTAGGTCCTGCCCACAGGGAGGCATCGCGAAACCTGCGCCTTTATATGTTGGTGGGCGGTATGCCGCAAGCCGTTAACGCCTATCTCGACAGCCGCAATTTCAGCAAGGTGGATCAGGTGAAACGAAGAATATTGAAACTTTACGAGGATGATTTCCTGAAGATAGACCCTTCGGGCCGTGCGGCGGTGATGTTCCGCTCAATACCCGGACAGTTGAGCCGCAACGCTATCCGCTATGTTCCCTATTCGGCCATTGGAAAAGTGGGAGATGACAAGTTGGCGGAACTGCTGAAGGACTTGGAGGACAGCAAAACGGTGAACATGGTGTACCACTGCGACGACCCGCAAGTGGGTATGGGATTGACAAAAAACGAGGAACAGTTCAAGATGTTTGTGGGCGATACAGGCCTGTTTGTGACGCTGGCCTTCTGGGACAAAAGTTTTACGGAGAACGTGATTTACGAAAAGTTGCTTTCGGACAAATTGCCGGCCAATCTGGGGTATGTTTATGAGAATCTGGTGGCACAGATATTTGTTGCTGCGGGCAACGAGCTCTATTACCACACCTGGCCGCGCGACGAGAAGCACTACTACGAGATAGACTTTCTGCTTTCTCGCGGTGCAAAAATCTACCCCATCGAGGTAAAATCGTCTGGCCATAAGTCACACAAGTCGCTTGATGAGTTTTGCGGCAAATTCTCCTCTCGCGTATCGCGCCGTTATCTCATTTATACCAAGGATTTTGCGAAGGAAGAGCGAACCATCCTATTGCCTGCTTATATGGCATTGTTTGTGTAACATCTAACAACAAATTCCGGTTTCCTGCGTTATTATATTATCGTGCCAAAAAGAAGATACATAGAACCTTACCTTTTTTACCACTCTGATCACCTGGGTTCTGCCGCCTATCTGACAGACGAAAATGGACAAGTAACACAGACTCTCAATTACCTTCCTTATGGTGAGGACTGGGTGGACATTCAACACAATTTGGACCCCAGCCTCATCCAGTATCGTTCCAACGGGAAGGAAAAGGACTATGAATCAGGCTTCCACTACTACGGTGCGAGGTACTATTGGTCGGAACTTTTGACAGGGTGGCTAAGCGTCGACCCAATGGCCGATAAGTACCCAAGCATTAGCCCCTATGCTTATTGCGCATGGAATCCGGTGAAGTTGGTGGATCCTGATGGTATGACATGGAAAGATGTCGACGGGAATGTTATAACAGACCACAGCAAAATAAAAGTATATATCTTTTATGATCCGAAATCGTTTAAGGAGCAGAGCCTTCGGATGTATCAATATGCGATAAACAGATATGGTGCGGGTAGTGTCGCATTAAGTGACGTAACCACGGAGCAAGAGTTTGCGCAAGATTGGCATGATATGGCAGGATCTGATATACGCGAGGTGAATCTGAATTACCATGGCTCGAACCAAGCGTTGCATCTTGATTTTGACAATGATGAATATATTACATCTACAGGCACTGGCTTGACAAACAAAAAAAGTGTGCAAGCCACAAATGTGGGAGATTTGCCTTCCATTACAGGAAATATTAACAACGCCCAGCTCAACATCAATTCGTGTCACTCAAATAAAAAAGACGAATCTCTAATAGGCTCGAAGCTGACATTAATGGAAAGTTTCCGTGCTTATACTTCATTTCGGTATATAAGGGGCACCGCACATGGTGTCAGTTATAATCATCTGACGAAGATGCCATTTCCGGGGCACTCTTGGTGGCCATTTATGACATGGGATTTTATGCCTGAGCCAAAATTGAACCTCAATCATGGTGATTTCATGTTTTTTAGAGCAGGAGGAATGAAATGAAAAAGAGAAAAAAATACATAACGGCAATGATTGTCATCATTACGACAATCCAACTCCTCTTTATTTTTGGTGTGGAGATGTATGTAAAATATTACTTTACAATCAAGGAGGTGCCATTTTGTTATGATGGAACAATTGCGATTGAAGGAAATACAAGTTCTCCTTTGACATTTTATTATGCGCCAACCGAAGATCGATTATTATTCTGGTTAGGAGAACATCGCGCCAGACATAATCTCCGACCGGTAATAGATTCCCCAGATTTAAGCACGTATAATTTTGAAAGATACGACTATCTGCTTTTTTCTGGGAGAAAACTAAAAAGACTTTATTATTCCCCTTATTTGACAGACCAGAACGATGAATGCCATTATCTGGAAGAAACTCCTCTAATGACAGATTTGGAAGAAGCCTCTTTAGATTCCATGTATATATATCGAATTGATAAAACAACAGAATTTCGTGCTCCCTGCCCATAAATTTCTAGAACATAATTGAGGAACAATTGAGCGTACCTATACATAAAACCGCCCCACAAAACCACCCTATTTCGTGGTCGTTTTCCCTGTCGAACTTCAACGGGAAGGAAAAGGACTATGAATCAGGCTTCCACTACTACGGGGCAAGGTATTACTGGTCGGAACTGTTGACAGGCTGGCTCAGTGTGGATCCGATGAGCGACAAATACCCGAACATTAGCCCATACAACTATTGCTCATGGAATCCCGTAAAATACATTGACCCAGACGGGGAAGAAAAATTAATTTTCTTCAAAACGAAAATGCCGTATTTCCATTCCTTTCGTGGGAGTAATGCACTCAATCAGTACACTAAGGCCATGGGCCAATACAAATCAAACATGAATCTGAAAAGATCAGCAAATAAATATCAGGATAACGACAAGGTTATTCATTTGTTTGCGCACGGTGGTCGTCAGGTCGTTAATTTAGCTGAAAAAGGAAAGAAAAACGCTTCTGAATTAGAAACATTCCTGGCAAACAATAGCCAAGTATACAAAGAAAATATAGGTAAAGGGGAAACTTCTTTATTGATTATGCATTCTTGTAAAACAGGGGGTGGAAAGAATTCAATTGCACAACAACTTTCTGAGCTTGCAAAAGGAGATTTGTTGATATTTGCTCCTTCGGATAATATCACTTTAGGGGATAAAGAAAAGGTGAACAATAACGGCGTATGGAATGTTTTTTATAAAGGGGAATTGATAGGGAAATACAAAGGGAATACGGAATTTGGGAGAGAGCTTCAAGGAAAGAATGTTCAAGATGAAATAAACAAATGGAAAAGAAAATATGAATCAAACCACACCAACGACTAAAGGAATATTATGTCTATTATTGAGCATGGTATTGATGACATCTTGCAAAAACACGTCAGAAGAAAAAAACGAGGGGATTGTAATAACACCAGAAGCTCCATCTAAAGAGGAGTTGATTGCAGATGTTCTTTCCCTAGGCGATATTGATTCGTACAATTCGCTTTTATTCTATTATCCTGATGATATCAATGTTCTTCCGTTATCCGTTTACATGGCAGAATACCAGAAGTACGGGCATGCTTACTTTAACCTTTTCTATACTTTTTATTCTGCATTTAATGAAACTCATGTAAGCCTTGATTCTGCCACACAAGGTCTCATGTTATACTATCTCGAGAAGGGGGTTGAACTAAAAGATACAGATTGCGTCTGGATGATGAGTAAGTTATATACAGATGGAACCATTGTTGTGAGAGATACCTCAAAGGCAAAAGATTTGTTATTGTTGGTTTACCCCTCAGATGTCGTGGAAACATATTATTGGCCATACATTAAGAGACATGCAGATATTTAGGTGTTCCCCAGAGTTGTCGGTATGAACTATTGAGTGGGGCCGAGGGACTGTGGGGCCGAGGGACTGGTCCCTGTCACAGAGACTGCGCTGAGGAATGCTACCATTATTTTCGTGGTATACTTTTAAATTATTATTTGGTATACTTTGGCGTTACTATATACACAAAGATACAACTTATTTCCGAATCCACAAAATAAATCCTCCACCTGGGGAGATGCAAGTGGAGGAAAAGGGGGGAAATGAACTGCAACGGTGCAACGGTGCAACGCTTCACGGCGAGTCTTCTTCGTTATCTTCTTCTGCCTGACGATGAAGGGCTTGTCGGCGTTTCTTGTTCACATTTAACGGAGTGCTATGAGGAAAGGCTACCGAATAGGCGCGGTCGAGGGCATCCAAATTCACTTTCCGCATGCCGATACCCAGCTTCACGGCGACCAATGCCCGCAAAAACTCACGGCTCTTTCGCGGATGCAAGGCGGGTGCGGGCAATTCGTCCAATCCATACACCTGCTCGTCATCAACAACGGTGCGGAAACACACCTCCCAGATCATATCGTCGGTCGCCTCGCTTCCCAGCCACGATTTCATCACCCTGCGGATACAAAACCTCTTGTACTGCATCCCGAGGAGCTGCCTCGTGCGCTCCAGCCGTAGCCAGAGCTGCACGAAGCATTTCTCATTGTTCTCTATCTTCATCATAACGTCGAGCCGTATTTATGTTTATATTCCTCGGTCTTGATGTAGTTGCCGGTAGCCGCATCGTAGGCGATGTGTCCACGCTTGATCCAACTGCGCAGGGTGGAATCGTTGTCGTCGGCACGCCCCTGACTTCGCCGCATTTGGCGATACTGCTCGCGGCTGAACTCGTCGGGCAGAAGCTCCAGCAGGTTCTGAGGCCCCGACTGCCGCTGTATCTCCACCTCCTCCCTCAGCTCCTTCTCCAGCTGCTGGCCGAAGTAGAGCATCTTGCACCACAGGTTGTACTGCTGGCTCCACCGCACAAAGTCGGCTATCTCTTTCGACCATTTGTACCCGTGCGCCACATACAGCACCATCCCTTTCAGCCACGCGATGACGTTGGCGCGGTAGCTCAAAACGCGGTACGCCTCCGAGTCGTAGAGCCGTGCGGCATCTTTGTTCTCCCTCTTCATCTCGAGCGACAGCCGCTTCGCCTGCGAACACTCAATCAACCCGTTGCAAACCTCCAGACGGTCGATGTAGGGCTTCAACTCGGCGGCAAACCGATGGTCGTAGATGCCCAGGATGGGTGCCTCGTCGTCGCTGTCGTCGTCGCGGATGATGGTGGCCACATCCAGTCGGCTCACGGTGCCGTCGTTCACCATCTTGTAGAAGAATTTGCGGGCGTTCGGAGGCGTGGTCGAGGCGTTGAAGTTCCACCGCAGAGGCGCGATGCCGCTCACCGAGTCGGCTCCCACACGCTCCTGACCTGCCATCGAGTTGTCGAAGGCCTTGCGGATGAGCAACCCCACCTCGTCCACCGAGCCTTTCGAGGTCACCTTCTTCAGTGCATCTATCTCGTCCACGATGGTGTAGATGAAGCGTTCGCCGTTGTTGTTGGCATCCACAATCCTCTGGTTGAAGACAGCATCCGTCAGATTGTCTATCAGCATCTGGATGCAGATGTCGGTCGGCCGCGGGTCTTTCTTCTGCTTGGCGCCGGGGTTCTTCTGCTTCCATTCAGCCTCGCGCTGCCGGTTGGGGATGTCCCTCTGTCGGATGTCCTCCATGATGTACTCGATGGGCTTTTTGATGGTGCCCTTGCCGATGCTCTGGCGGCCAATCAGGATGTTCATAAAGGTGGCCTCGTGGTCGACGTTGTCCCAGTAGCGGAACTTCACCCCATGCAGATGCGCCCCCAGCGCGGGGAAGACGGCGGCGGCCACGGCGGGCCTGTAGAACCACGGCACGTTCTTGGTGAGTAGCCGTACCAGCGGCGGCAGCTTCTTGGGCATCGGTGGCGGCGTGGTCGTGGTGCCACCGCAGGCCTTGATGGCTGACTGCGATTTCAGCGCTTGCAGCACCTGCTTCAGGCGGTAGGGCATCCCCTCGCTCTTGGCCGTGAGGGCGCTCTCGATTTTGCGGCGTTTCTCCTCCAGCGGGAATCCGTCGTAGCACGGTATCACCTGGTCGAGCCACTCGGCGTTCCTTCCGCAGATGTGCCTCAGGTCGCACGCCAGCTGGTAGGTCAGCGTATCCCTATCCCCCTCCTGCGGCTCCTTGCCGTCATTGAACAGCTCCCAGTACTTGGCGATAATCTCCGTGAACGGGATGCCGTGATAATCGTTCGAAAAAGAGGAAGATTTTGCAGGATTTTCTTTCAGATTTTCTTCAGATTTCTCGCGAAGCGATCCCTCCTCAGCCGAAGGCAAACTATTCGTGTCATTCGTGCGATTCGTGTTCAAAAGGTTCTCCGTGTTCGCCTTGGCCTCAGCCACCTCGAAGATTTCGTCGTCGAGATAAAGTAGGTCCTCCTCGCTCCCCGTCGTGGAGAAGAACACGCGTGTGATGTCCTTCGCCCCTTCGTCGTAGGCCACCCCCAACAGCTGGCTGGCCCACCGCAGGTTGTCCTCCTGCGAGAGCTCCGCCCTCCGGCGGAACACCAGATGGTATCCAGCCCCGCGAGCGCTCAGCTCCAGCATCAGCAACCCCAGTTCTTCCTTCTTCCCGAGGATGCGCTCCCGCACCGCCTGCAGCTCGTCGGCGTTGATATGGTCGATGTCCATCCCGATGGTGGTGCTCATCCTTGTCGAGCCTTTCAGCGACCCGTCCTCATTCGGCAGACAGCTGTAGTTCATCTGCAACAGCAGCATCTTTTGGCTGGTGTCGCCCATGCGGACGGCCTTCACGATGGCCTGCTGCTTCGCGCTGCCGCGCAGCGTGAGGTAAGAATCTCTCGTCTCAATCGGACGCATCATCTTCTGCTTGTTCTTATAATATATCACATGTACACTCATAACTTTCAATTTTCATTTTTCAATTTTCAATTTCTCAACCACCTTCTTGGCGATGGCCACCGCCTGCAGCACCAGCTGCTCCGGCAGCTCGTCCACAAGCTCCTGCGGCAGCGTGAAGACGAAGTAGAAGCGTCCGTCTCGCCCCAGCGTCAGCGAGCTGTTGTCCTCGCGGAAGAGGGGTTTGTTGCGCTGGCGGCGGAGCTTCTCGGTGATGTACACGTTGCCGTCCCTCATCGCCTGCACCTTGCAGTCGGCGATGAAGGGTTCCACCTCCGCGAACTCTGTGCTCGTGAAGTCCAGCAGATGCTGCTTGCCGTCGATAGTTCCGAAGGTCATCATACCGTTCAGGGTTTCGTTTCTTTCGATTTGATTGTTTTTACTTTTGCGTTGCATAACTTTTAAGTGTTGTGAGAAGAAGGTCGGAATCCTTGGCCATTTACTCGAGAACATCCTCCTCACTTCCACTCGGGTTAATGCTTTAATTTCTTTTACAATCTTTTCCAATCTGATTGAGAAAAAGTCTGCGTCAGCATTTCTTTTCGTTCTGATAGTTCTGATTGGGATTCTGTCTGAAATCCGATGCAAAAGTACACCCTCCGAAACGAAAAGGCCTCACACAATAGACTATTGTATGAGGCTAATTGTATGAATGTAAAAGGAATCTACCTTAACAAGCCGTCGATTTCCACCTTGTGATGAACCTTTATTTTCCCCTGTTGGTAGTCGTTATATTTAGATCTGAAGTTCTTCTCGCCGAACAACGCCTCGAAAGGTTTCCACGCAATGGACAAATCGCCGCTGCTGTCGTGCCTTCTGGAAAGATGGAACTTGTGGCTCGCCACCGATGCGAAATACACAGCGTCTATCTTCTCGCTCCATTGGAAACGTCCCCCGTCCGGGGAGCACAAACCCTGCTCCACCGCCCGCTCCATAATCGCCATAAACGCCTCGTTCTCCGTCAGCACTGCCGCCCTCTCCCGGGCCTTGTCATCCATCTCCTCCTCTTCTTGGCAGTTCCCGCGGATTGCCAATCCGCCCGCACCGTCCACCGCCACCGTCCCCCTGTCCACCGAGAGGTTCACCACCTCGTTGTCGTGAATGTCGATGTAGTTGCTCCCCTCCTGCATGTATATTGTATTTCCCGCCATAACTCTTTAATCGTTAAAACATTAACCGTTAAGACTCACTCCTCCGTTGTCGTGAATATCGTTATACTGTCCTCCGTCCCCGACATTCACCACCTTGGGGTCGGGTTGCTCGTCGTCGAGATGGTCGAGCAGTTCCAGTACATCGTCAGAAATCTCTATCTTGGCGATATTCAGCAATTCCAAGATAACCGTTTTGGCAGCCTCACGCTTGCTCATAGTCTTGCGCTTGGAAGTGTTCAGGAATATCCGCAACATCTTCTCCATGTCGTTCTGCGACGCTTTCTTGGCCATTCCTGCCGACAGTTTGGTCATCTCCGCCAGTTTCATCTCCATCTCCGCCTTCTGCCGCCTGTCTTCAGCCGCTTGCTTCTGCCACAACTCCACATTTTCTTCCAGCTTCTCGCACCTCTTGGTCAGCTCGTCAATCAGATCCAAAAGTTTCAAGTACTCATCCATCTGCGCTACACCGTCGATATATTCATCGCGCTGCTGCTCAAAAATGCGCCTCATCTCCTGCGCCTTCTCTTTTAATTCATTTCTAAAATCTTCCATAAATCCTTGTGTTTTATAAGTTTATAAATATCTTATGTTCAGTGGATTGCGTTTTTGAGAGAGAGAAAGAAAGCGCAAGGCGTTGATAACCTTGCACAAAGTTTACTGACTCGCAATTGTTTCGCCTACAAAGGTAGAAAGATTCTCCGGCATCCCGAAAGCTTTTTTTTAACAGAAACGGAACATTGGAACGACAAAGCATTGGTATTAAGTGTACTGACCTGTGTTCATATCTTTTTTGTCCCGACAAAACCGTTGCACCGTTGCAGCGTTGCACCGTTGCAGTTCATTTTTTCATACTCAAAAATGTCAAAGTTAAACTCTATATCTATATATATATAGATATAGAAATTTTTTTATGGTGTGGAATACCATAAAACTAACTGCAACGGTGCAACGGTGCAACGCCATTTGTAAACTTTTTTCGGCAAAAACCAACATACTGAATTGAACCACATGTAATTATGAGATTGCCTCCAATCATAACCCAATAGACACCGCCCATTTTCGCTCCCAAATCCCTCCCCGAAGCTTTGATTTGGCATCTACACCATAATCATGCGGTACAATACTTTTGCAACAATCTGTACTACAGCCTCTTTAAAATTATTTTCACCATCATTCGTAGACCGCAATGCCGTGGGTGTACTTTTGCATCGTGTTTCGGAAACGAAAGCGCTCTTTGACATCCTGCCCCCCATTCAAATAACCACCAACTATCCACCAACTATCCACCAACTACCCACCTCCTAAGCGTACGCTGCGGCACCGCCGCAGCCCCCAATCTCGCCGGCACCGCCCCAGCCCCCATCTCGCCGGCACCGCCCCCCCCCTTTAAACTTTAAACCTTAAACTTTAAACTTTACTCCCTCTCACTCCCCTTCACTCCCTTTAACCTATTAACTTATCACCCTATTCTTCACTATTTGTCTATAACCCATAACCCATAACCTATAACCCATAACCCATAACCTCTTACAACTATGTCCAAAAACTCCCAGGGCTACATGGGCCCTCAAATCGGAAAACTCGGTCCCGCCATCGGCTACCTCTGGAAAGGCCGTCAGGTCTTTCGCGGCTACAACCCCTTCGTCAAGGACCGCAACTCGGAAAAGCAGCAGCTCGTCCGCACTCGCTTCAAGGCCGTCAACAGCCTCATGAACTCCTTCGGTGCCGCCATCAACCTCGGCTTCGGCCACCTCGCCGACTCCCAGCGCACCCTCACCCGCAACCTCTTCCTCAAGGCCAACTGGGACTGCGTCCATGCCGACACCCCGGGTGCCGCCACCGTCGACTACACCGAGCTTCAGATTGCCAGCGGCACCCTCGCCAACGTCTTCTTCGGCAACGCCTCCTTCGCCGAACCCCTCAGTGTCGAAGTCCCCATCACCGACCCCAACGACCAGAACACCCTCTGCGGCCGCAACGACAAGGTCATCCTCCTTGTCTACAGCCCCGAAGCCGGTGCCGGAGTCCTCAAGGAAGGCCACCGCGACGACCAATCGCTCACCGCCACCGTCCCTGCCTCCTGGAACGGCCACCGCGTCCACGTCTGGGGCTTCACCCTCAGCACCGAAGACGAGCCCTGGTACAACGAAGACTGCGCCTGCAACATCTACCCCCGCATGGCCTCCAACTCCCTCTACCTCGGCTCCGGCACCATCAGCTAAGCGTACGCCGCCGGCACCGCCCCAGCCCCCATCTCGCCGCCCCCGCCCCCCTTTAAACTTTAAACCTTAAACCTTAAACTTTACTCCCTTTCACTCCCTCTCACTCCCCCCAAAAACAACCGCCGGCACCGCCCCCCTTTAAACTTTAAACCTTAAACTTTAAACTTTACTCCCTCTCACTCCCTCTCACTCCCTCTCACTCCCCCCAAAAACAACCGCCGGCACCGCCCTCTTTAAACTTTAAACCTTAAACTTTAAACCTTACTCCCTCTCACTCCCTGTCACTCCCCCCCAAAACAACCGCCGGCACCGCCCTCTATAACCTATAACCTATAACCTTTAAACTTTAAACCTTTTTAACTAACCAAAACCTACAATCACTATGGGAAAAGTTCGTATGGGAATCCTCGATGGATTCTATGGAAAAGTCGGAACCGTCGTAGGTTCCTTTTGGAAAGGCAAACCCGTCATGCGCGCCTACGTGCGCCCCAAGGGTACCCACACCTCCTCTGAGGCACAAGCCCTCATCCAAACCCGTTTCGCCGCCATCAACAGCCTCTCCGGCGCCTTCCTCTCAGCCCTCCAGCTCGGATTCGGCCTCATCGCCCGCCAGCGCCACGTCACCGAAGGCAACGTCTTCGTCACCGAGAACTGGGATTGCATCCACGCCGACACCCCCGGTGCCGCCACCGTCGACTACACCGAGCTCGTCATCGCCCGTGGCCACCTCCCCGAGGTCCTGTTCGGCAACGCCTCCTTCGCCGAACCTCTGCAGGTGGCTGTCCCCATGACTGACACCAGCGATGTTATCGGTGCTGACGCTCACGACAAGGTCTATCTCTTCGTCTACAGCCCCGAAGCTGGCGCCGGCGTGATGAGCGACGGACGCAACACTCGTGCCGACGAGTCTGCCTCGGTCAACGTCCCCGCCTACTGGAACGGACACCGCGTCCATGTCTGGGGCTTCACCATCGGTAATGGTCCCGACAACAAGGGCATCATCTCCGACAGCCGTTACCTCGGCTCCGGCACCATCTCCTAACCGCAACAGCATCCATCTCGCCGGCACCGCCCCCCCTTTAAACTTTAAACCTTAAACTTTAAACTTTAAACTTTACTCCCTCTCACTCCCTCTCACTCCCCCCAAAAACAACCGCCGGCACCGCCCCCCTTTAAACTTTAAACCTTAAACTTTAAACTTTACTTCCCCTCACTCCCCTCACTCCCATTACTTTTGCACCCCGCGAGAACTCTCCTCGCGGGGTGCATGTTTTGATTTGTAGCCATAATTTTATTTGGCACATTCCACGGAATGTTGTATATTTGCAGTTTCAAATATTGATTTATTAACAATTAAAAAACACTTAATAAGATGATTACGAAACTTGACGACCTGCTGGAGCTGGTCAAATCGAAAGGTAAAAAACGTATGGTGGCTGCCTATGCCAACGATGCCCACACCATCTGCGCCGTAAGCGCTGCCATCGACCGCGGTATCGTCGAAGCTACCCTCGTGGGCGACATCGACACCATGAAGAAAGTCTGTGCCGAAGAGGGTATCGATCCCAACAAGTTTGAGATGATCCAGGAGGCCAACGACAACAAGGCCGGCGCTCTCGCCGTGAAGCTCATCAACGAGGGTAAGGGCGATTTCCTCATGAAGGGCCTGCTCAGCACCGACAAGTATATGCGTGCCATCCTCAACAAGGAGAACGGCCTCATGCCCGGCAAGAAGAACGACATGCTGACCCACATGGCCGTCATGGAGGTTCCTGCCTACCACAAACTGCTCTGCTGCTCCGATATGGCCATCATCCCCGCCCCCGACTTCAAGCAGAAGACCGCCATCATGAACTTCCTCATCAGCGTCTCGAAGAGCCTCGAGAACCCGAAACCCAAAGTGGCTGTCCTCGCCGCCACCGAGCAGGTCTCCATCGGAATGCCCGCCTGCGCCGAAGCCGCTTGGCTCGGTATGCAGAGCCTCCGTGG
>JAEEII010000124.1 GCA_016281295.1 Bacteroidales bacterium | reverse complement strand
TACCGGGGCCTCACCAACCGGATACCGGGGCCTCACCAACCGGATACCGGGGCCTCACCAACCGGATACCGGGGCCTCACCAACCGGATACCGGGGCCTCACCAACCGGATACCGGGGCCTCACCAACCGGCCCCCTCTCCACGGGAGAGGGGGAGGGTTCTGCCCTGGGGCCTGTCCTACCGAGATTTAACCACTGACGGGGTAGCTCCCTCTAAATTCTAAATTCTCCTTCTACCGAGATTTAACCCCTAACGGGGTAGCTCCCTCTAAATTCTAAATTCTAAATTCTCAAATCCTACTATTTTATTTCCTATCTTTGCCGTTGATGAGATAAAACTTTGTTACGCTAACTCTAATGAAAATGAAAAAGACATTACTCTTTACGGCCTTGATACTTGGTGCCTTATTATCATCCCAAGCACAAGAAACAGTGACAGTGAGATTCACTGCCGCTTTAGAAACTGGTGGTTATTGCCCATTCTCCTCCGTCGTTGCCACCAATATCACCCGCGGATGGACCACAACCCTAGCTTATCCCGATACAGTATTGATGCTGTCTCAGCCTGGTGTCGGTGTGCCAGAGTTGCAAAGCCCAATTCTTAATATGGGAACGCCCTTCCCGAACCCCTTCATCAATCAGACCTGTGTCCCTTTGGCATTAGCCGAAACTTCAGAGGTGACACTGAAATTAATCCGTGCTAACGGTGAGGTGATAGCTTCTCGTAACATGTTACTCAACCCCGGTGTCCATGGTGTGACGGTGAGTTTGTCATATCCTGGTCTGACATTTTTGTCAGTGGAGACTTTAAAGGGACGCTCTGTAACACGTCTGGTGTGCATGGGTAATGGCGGCTCCGATGACGTAGAAGTGAATGGCATAGCTGCGAGTCTTCCACAGGTCTCCAAAGGTTCTGTATCATCACGTGGTGAGGCCCCTGGCGTGTTCGAACCAGGCGACCTGATGCGTTACGAGGCCTTCCGGTCAGTAGGAGGGACTACCTTCCATAGCGCCGTGGTTGAACAAATGCAATACACCAGCGAGACAGTGACGTTGTTCTTTGCGGCAGATGCGCCTGAAGGTGCCATCGATGGCCTGTTCACTATCAATGAACAGGGTGGGAAAGCCTATTTCGCTATGGGTAATCTTCAATACGATAAAACGACCGGCGTATGGTCGTTTATGCAATATCAATACGATCAGGTGGAAATGCTGGGTCAGGATGTGGGGGAGGATTATGCCAGTCAAAATATTGTCGGACTTTTCGGCTGGAGCACAAGCGGTTACGAGCACGGTGGCGACTGTTATCAGCCCTGGAGTACCAGTACCTATTACCATGACTATTATCCTTACCTGAACAATCAGTTCAATCTCTACGACCAAACAGGTCAAGCGGATTGGGGCTATAATGCCATCAGTAATGGCGGTAACACCGAAAACCAATGGCGTACGTTGACCAAAGAGGAGTGGGAATATGTCTTCAACACTCGTGCCACCGCTTCGGGAATCCGTTATGCAAAAGGACAGGTGGGGGGTGTGAATGGAGTGATACTGCTGCCTGATGATTGGAGTGGAAGTTACTATAGCTTGAATTACCCGAATACCAGCACTGCGTACTTTGATTGCAACCTCATTGATTTGGAACAGTGGACTACAATCGAGGAACACGGCGCGGTATTCTTGCCAGCAGCGGGATATCGTTTGGGTACCGAGGTCTTTAACACTGGAAGTAGTGGCCATTATTGGGCATCTTCTCGTTACAACGACTCCCGTGCTTATTGTATCGGTATCTATTATTCAGGCTTGTATCCTCAAGCAATTGACTTCCTTCAAAACGGTTTCTCTGTGCGTTTGGTGCAGGTAGCTTTTGAACCCTGAAAAAGGAACGGTGCTTTATGAAACACTCCTTCTCATTTATGACAGCTTTGACTTGCGCTTTGTTGCTGTTTTCCTGCTCCCGAAAGGCGCAAATCCATGATGTTGTCATGTCTTTCGACCATCCTGCGGAAAGATGGGAAGAGTGTATCCCCCTTGGGAATGGGCATATCGGTCTGATGCCTGATGGCGGCGTGTTTCACGAAACCATCACGCTTAACGACATTACCCTTTGGTCGGGTGCTCCACAAGACGCATCTAATCCCCAAGCCCTTTCTTCACTTCCAAAGATTCGCCAACTGCTTCTTGAAGGGCGTAACTATGACGCTCAACAGATGATGTATGAGACCTTTGTCTGTGGAGGTGTGGGCTCTGGCAACGGACAGGGTGCTACGGTGCCTTTCGGTTGCTATCAAACTCTTGGCAGCCTTTGCATTGATTTTCCCGACATCAAGCAATCGATAGCATCTGATCATGCTTCTTACAGTGATGGTTACCAACGTTCACTGAATCTGAATTCCGCCACCAGTGAGGTCGATTATTCAGTTAACCATCACCATTATCATAGAACCTATTTCACTTCTCGAAGGGACGACGTGGCGGTGATTAACATTAATTCCGACACTGCTTTCACCCTTCAATATAGTCTTGCGCGTCCTGAACACGCATCGGTCACTACCTATAGAAACAGTATAGTTATGAGAGGACAGCTTCCCAGTAATGTGGATGGTGTTGATGGAATGCAATACTATTCAAAAGTGATAGCGCTTTCTTCTGATGACCATACATCCACAACGTTGATTTTTAGTTCTGCTACCAGTTTTATGTGTGACGATCCAGAGCTATATGTCAATCAAACTTTGGATAATGCTTTGAAATATAGCTATCAAGAATTATTAAATAGACATATACAATCATATAGTGAATTATTTTATAGAGTAGAACTGGATATCAATGGTGCGTTAACCACTCACTTTCAAGAAATGTCCTTAAAGGAGCATTGGAAGCGTTTTTTGGAAGAAGATGACGCTTGGTTGCCTGTGTGCTATTTCCAATATGGCCGTTATCTCTTGATTAGCTCCACACGCGAGGATCTTCTTCCTCCTAATCTGCAAGGTCTATGGGCTAACACGATTCAAACGCCTTGGAATGGAGACTACCACCTTAATATTAATGTGGAGATGAATCATTGGCCTTGCGAAGTCTGTAATCTCTCTGAACTTCATCTTCCCTTGATTCGTTTTACCGAGCGTTTGGTTGAATCAGGTGAAAAAACGGCCATGGATTTCTATGGCGCTCATGGTTGGACTGCCCATGTGGTCTGCAATCCTTGGGGGTTCACGGCACCTGGAGAACATCCCTCATGGGGTGCTACCAACACAGGTGGCGCATGGCTCGCTCTTCATGCATGGCAGCACTTCCAGTTTACTCAAGATACGGCTTTTCTTCGTGAGGTTTATCCGATGATGAAAGGTGCTGCACGTTTTTTCCTTGAAATGATGATTGAGGAACCTGAACACGGATGGTTAGTCACGGCTCCCACTTCTTCACCTGAAAATGCCTTTTATGACGACCATGGCAATGTGGTTTCAGTTTGCATGGGTAGTACGATGGATGTACAGATTATCAGCGAGCTCTATGACGCCATTGCCCGTGCATCGTTCATCCTCAATATGGATAAAGATTTCGCTGACTCGCTTCAGATAGCAAAACTGCGGTTTCCTCCTTTGCAAGTGAGTGCGGAAGGTTATCTGATGGAATGGCTAAAAGATTACCGAGAGGTGGATCCTCGTCACCGTCATGTGTCGCATCTTTTCGGGCTTTATCCAGGCTCCATGATGACAAAAACCAAAACTCCGGAGTTGTTGGACGCTTGTCGTGAGACTTTGCGTCGTCGTGGTGACGAGGGTACTGGATGGTCAATGGCATGGAAAATCAACTTCTGGGCAAGGCTTGGGGATGGAGACCATGCTTATAAACTTCTGAAAAACCTATTACAACCTGCCATTCCATGGGATGACACGACGGGAAGGGTAGTGGCTGGCACTTATCCTAACTTGTTCTGCGCTCATCCACCGTTCCAAATCGATGGTAACTTTGGAGGAACAGCAGGCATCGCTGAGATGCTTCTTCAAAGTCATGATGAAATAGAGGCTCTGCCTGCCTTGCCATCGGCATGGACAGATGGCTATTTCAAAGGCTTGAAGGCAAGAGGTGGAAAGACGGTGGAATGTGAATGGCATCAAGGAAAAATCACTAAAATTCTGTACTAACCACTAATTTAATAATGTTAAAATGAAAAAACTGATGATTGCAATCGGATTGGCGGGAACGTTGATTGGCTGTGCGCCGAAACAACCCGCTCCAGTTGAACCGGCCCCCAAAGAGGAATTTAAGTTTCTCGTGGATGAGTTTGCCGATTTGAGAATCATGCGTTACCAGATTCCTGACTGGGATCAGCTGACGCTGCAACAGAAAGCCTATATCTATTACTTAGGTGAGGCTGCCAAATGTGGTCGTGACATCTACACCGACCAAAACTTCAAATACAACCTCTGCATCCGAAAAACGATTGAGGCTGTGTTGAATTCCTATCAAGGAGACCGTGAAAATGCAGATTTCCGAAGCTTCTTGGTTTATGCCAAACGTGTGTTTTTTAGTAATGGCATCCATCATCACTATGCGGAGGACAAGTTCTTCCCTGCGATTTCCGAAGCATATTTTGCCAAACTAGTGAAAGGCAGCGATGCGGCTCTTCTTCCATTGAATGATGGCGAAACGGTGGATCAATTCATCGCTTTCTTGACTCCGGTGATTTTCGACCGTGAGCTCTACAAGGTGCGTCGCAGCAGCGAAGAGGACATCATCGCCAACTCTGCTGTGAACTTCTATCAAGGTGGTTTGACCAAGAAAGAAGTGGAGAAATTCTACAACAAGATGCGTAAGCCTAAAGATCCTACTCCGATTTCCTACGGCTTGAACTCGCGTCTGGTGAAAGAAAAAGGGAAGGTTTACGAGGATGTCTATAAAGCTGACGGTCTTTACGGGGATGCAATCAAAGCGATTATCGGTTGGTTGCAGAAAGCCAATGAAGTCGCCGAAAACGACATCCAGCGCAACTACACCCGTAAGCTCATCGAATACTATACGACAGGTGACTTGAAGACCTGGGATGAATACAACATCGCATGGGTTCAGGACTCTATCTCTATGATTGATTTTGTGAACGGTTTCATTGAGGATTATGCCGATCCCATGGGAATGAAAGCCACCTGGGAGTCGAATGTAAACTTCAAAGACCTTGAAGCAACCCGTAACTCCAACATCATCAGCGAAAACGCCCAATGGTTTGAGGATCATTCCCCCGTGGATTCACGCTTTAAAAAGGAAGAGTGCAAGGGCGTCTCAGCTAAGAGTATCAATGTCACTACCCTGGGTGGCGAGTGCTTCCCATCTCCTCCGATTGGCATCAACCTTCCCAATGCTGACTGGATTCGCAAGGATTATGGTTCCAAGTCGGTGACAATCACTAATTTGATGATTGCATACGACAAGGCTGCCGAGGAATGTCCTAAGAGTGCGTTAAAGGAATTCGCTTATTCTGAAGAAGAAGTTGAGCTCTGCAAGAAATTTGGTTCTGAAACTGATATCGTCCATACCACTTTGCATGAGTGCCTTGGTCATGGCTCCGGCAAGCTGCTTCCCACAACCCAGCCAGGTGCCTTGAAAGAGTATAGCTCTACTTTGGAAGAAGCCCGTGCTGACTTGTTTGGCTTGTATTATCTTGCTGATCCCAAGATGGTTGAATTGGGCGTGATCTCTGATCCTGAAGCATATAAAGCCGAGTATTGTGGCTATATACGGAATGGTATGATGTCACAACTTGCCCGTGTGGAACTGGGCAAGGATGTCACCGAGTCGCACATGCAGAACCGTAAGCTCATCTCTGAGTGGTGCTATGAGAAAGGCATGGCAAACAACGTCATTGAGAAGAAGGTTGAAAACGGCAAGACTTATTTTGTCATCAACGACTTCGAGGCATTGCGCGGTTTGTTTGGCGAACTGCTGGCTGAGGTGCAACGTATCAAGAGCGAAGGTGACTATGCTGCGGGTAAAGCCTTGGTGGAGAAATACGCTGTTAAAGTCGATCCTGAACTGCATAAGGAAGTGAAGGAACGCTATAATGCATTGGGATTGAAGCCATACGGTGGATTCATCAATCCTGTCATCAAACCCGTTATGGATGGCGAAAAAGTGGTGGATTACCAAGTGGATTATCCGAGTGATTTCGTTGCGGAGCATTTGGATTTGGGTAAAAACTATAGCTTCTTAAAAGCAACGCATTGACATCGACTATTTGTTTGAAAAAGAGGAGGGTGACCACTTTTGGGTCGCCCTCCTCTCTTTTTTAGATGCTGTTTTGCTTCGTTAAATACGTAATCAAAGCTTTATTGTTAAAGTACCCATCATGTTGAATCCTGCCATCGGGATGAAACCCAATTGATAGTAGCGGTTGTCGTTCGGATGTCCTCCGCTTTCATAGATGGCTGAGTACACCCAACCACTGGCAGCGTAACGTTTATTGAAGATATTGTTGAAATTCACACGGAAAATAACTTCTTTCGCCACTTTTTTGGGTGTCAAGGTGTAGCCAAGACTCACGTTAGAAGTGGAATAGGAGGGCAATGAGCGGTCAATATTTTCGGTGTTGTCGAGATACATCCTTGAGACGAAGTTAGTATGCCAGGTGGCATCGAATCCTTTATGGTGGAAGGTGATGAATCCATTTAAGATGGCTGAGGGAGAGAAAGCCAGCGTGGAATTATCGTAATGGATGGTCGTAGTGCCATTGTCCCAGTCTTCCACAACCTCGTCAAAGTCTTTGATCTTGTTTTGGCTTAACGCGGCATTTGCTTCAATAGTCAGCCATCTTGTCGCGTTGACACCTGCTTGGAGTTCAACACCCATGCGATACGATTTCTTGATGTTGGTGGTCAGATTCTCACCAATGTCACTCAGTTCGCCAGTCTGTACAAACTGGTTTTTATAGTCCATATAATAGAGGTTGGCTCCTGCCTGCCAGATTTCGCCGTTGTAGTTATAGCCTAATTCATAGTCAAGGAGCTGTTCGGGTACCGGTGGGTTTGCGGAACCATTATCGGTGAAGTTGTTGCGTTCAGGCTCTCGGTGGCTCATGGCTACTGAAGCGTAGGCGTGGTGGTCGTTATAATTCCACGAGATACCACCTTTGGGGTTTATGAAGTTGTATTTCTCATGGATGTCAAGTTGTTGGTTGTAGTAGCCACTCTCGTCATCATAGAACTTGTCGTTGATGCCAGTGGTTTGATAATTCACATGACGGTATTGCATGTCGCCGAAAACCAACCACTTTTCTGTGATGTTGAAAGAGGCTTTGATAAAGGCACTGCCGTCTAATTTGCTGGCATCAGAGTCGTAGTACTTATAATCACCTTTGCTGAGGTATTTCTTTTCCACATCGTTGTTGGCGATATAAGTGACGTAGCCAAAATGGTTTCCTGTGAAGTTCTGAACTGAGATTCCACCGATAACATCCCATCTTTCGTTTTTGAAATTGGTGTTCCAAACCAAGCCGTAGGTGTGTTGGGTAAGGCCTTTTTTACGTACGAAGTCAGTCTTTTTCACGATGGTACTGTCGGGATACATAAAGGTCATTCCAAATTTTGAGAGCTTGTTGTTGGGGCGGAACTCCTCATAGAAGCCGTAGCCGTAGGTGTAATGCAATGTTGCGGTTGATTTCCAGTTTTCGTTGATTTTCCATGCAGCTGAGAGGATGTTATGGTCTTGCCAGAAGTTGTCGGTAGTTCTGTCCCAGAAACTTCCATCCTTCATTTGGTACCGTTGGGTGAGGTAGTTGCCTTGTTCGTCGGTGACGAATAATCCATTCTCATCAGTGACCAGACATTCGTACAGGGAGTTAAATTGGCCTAAACCGACGTTGTACATGTCTTGGTAGGTGTGAATCCCTGTTTTTGTGGAATAGGACCATGTGCCATCGTCATAGCAACCGTCCATGAGGCTGTAGTCATTATTTCCAGCGGTGACACCGTTCCAAGCCTGACCGGTCTTCTCAAAGTTTCCGATGTTCTTGTAGTAAAGTTGGAAGTTATTATTAATTAAGGTGAGGCCACCATAGTAGCTTCCGCTGCGACCCTTGGTGCCGTGAATAAAACCGTCGGTATGAGTCTCGTGGTAAGCTCCGTCGATGATGAGGCGGTTCCAAAGCAGACCCGTGGAAGCTTTGGCACCGAAGTTCAGGGTGTTAAAGGATCCGTATGCTCCTGTTATCTCGGCGCTGGGGGCAAAGGATGGAGTGGCAGATGACAATGCCACCGTGCCACCAAATGCACCGTCGCCATTGGTGGATGTCCCAACACCACGCTGGATTTGTACGTCACTGAGCAACGAGCCATAACTGTTCATGTTAGCCCAGAACACGCACTGGTCTTCAGGTGAGTTAAGCGGCACCCCGTCGAGGGTGACGTTGATACGTGAGTCGCCTGCGCCGCGGATGCGCATATAACTCGTTCCGGTGCCGACACCGTTTTCACTCCAAGAGATGATGCCTGGTGTTTTCGAGAATAAGAATGGAAGTTCTTGTCCGGTTCTTGAGAACTCACTCAGCTCTTCTTGTTGGATGTTTGTCACGGCGAAAGGAGCACTCTTTTGAACTTTTACACCACTGATTACTACTTCTTTAAGTTTTTCATAGTGGATGGTGTCGAGTTCTACGTTTTTGTTTTGTGCATGAAGATTGAGGGTCATCATGCCTGCAAAAAGGAAGAAAAAGTAACTTTTTTTAAACATAACTCATTGATTTAAAGTTAGTTAATAATATTAAATCAATAGAGGAAATCTTGAGGAAACTCGTTTCCCTGTCTCGGCATTACCCGTATCAGGTACAAAGGGTTTGATCTCAGCCTGTCTTTCAATCCAAATGGATAAGGCACCCCTAATTGACGGGGCAAAGATAAGGAAATATTTGGAATTTTGAATTTAGAATTGAGAATTTAGAATTTAGAGGGAGATGGAGATACCCCGGTAGGGGTTTAATCTCGGTAGATTCCCGGGTAGAACGCTCCCCCTCTCCACTGTGGAGAGGGGGGTGGGGGGTGAGGTCTATTTTTGGAAGGTCAGCAACGGGATGTGCAAATCAAAGAAATCATTTTTGGTGACCTTGTCGCGGAAGAAGATATCCCAAAAACGTCTGTGATGGGGGATAAAAGCCGCAAGACTAATGAGGTTCTCTTCGCAATAGGTCTTCATGGCGTCTCTCGGACTGCTATTGTAAATCAGCTTGAAACACAACTCACCGTTGAGGTTCATATATTTTAAGGTGTCTTCCAATTCTTTCATCTGCTTAGCAGCTTTTGAGGGCTCTCCGTCCATGATGAAGTTGATCACGTGAACATGCAGATGGTAGGGCTTTAAAATATCGAAGATTCGTGCGATGGAGGTAGCATCGTTTTTGTCGAAGTTGGTCACGAAAAGCACCTCGTTGTTTGGCTTGTATTGGTATTCCTCATGGATCGAAAGCAGCGGCACCGGCGATTTGCTCATCAGACTCTTCGACATACTGCCTTCAAGAAAACCTTTCTTGCCGCGCCCTCTGGTGCCCATCAGTACCAAGTCGGGTTGAAGCTCACGAGTGAGATGCAAAAGCTGTTGCTCGGGGTAACCGTCAAGCAATTTCGGGATGATCTCGATGTCTTTCAAACTTTGTCTGCGAATCTCTCCTTGAAGGTATTCAACACTTTGCTTCATTGATTCCTCGGCGGTTTTTTGGGCATCTGTGACCTCAAAATGATCCATGTAAGCGTGAAACAGTATAATGGAACCTCCCGTCGGCTTCAAAAGGTCGAGCGCGTATGGGATAAGCATTTTGTTTTCTTTGCTGAAGTCGGTGGCAAGAATGATATTCATAGTGTGAAATTTTAAAATCCAATAAAATAACAAGTGTATCCGAGTAGGGCAGCGACAAGGGCATTGATGATTTTGGCCTTGACAAAACTTGTTTTGCTTTCAGCCAACAAGGGGAGCGAGGCATGCCCGTCTTGAGATATCGAATTGGCCAACAATACCGAGAATGGAACGGTACCCGTGGCAAATAAAGTCACAAATAATAAGTGTGGACCGGATTCAGGAATGATGCCTACCAATACGGCAAGCAGGAGCATCCATGGGATATTCGAGTTAATCCATGACTCCATGTCAAGGTAATGCAATCCAATCTCTATGATTAACAGCGCGCCAAATGTCCAAAGGAAAATGGAGATAAAATGCTTGCGTATGACATGATCCCATAGATGTTCCTTAACGACATGCTCATTAACCGTGGCAATGAACCAAACCACAATGATACTGACGAGGGCGAAGAAAAGGTTCATCCAGTATTCATCAAAGATGTTCAAATGACTGGAGGTTTCCACAACTTCATGCTCATGTTCATGCTCAAGCAAACCGAATGCCAAGGCGATGATGAAAATCACCACGCCTAACAACAAGGCTATACGCTCCGCACTGGGATGCTTTAGGTTTTTCAAAGTGGCTTTCTCATGGATGGCGTGATGTTGGTGCTCTTCCGTGTGTATCTGAAACTCTTCGTCGCAGCCAAGGTGTTCGTCTTGTTTCTTCTTGCTGAGAAGATCAACAATCCATCCTGCAATAATCGCCACAAGAAACAAGACCAGGAACATTATCAGGGCTTGTTTGGGAATCATCGCCAGCATGACAAAGGCTTCATCGCCCGAGGATGCAATCATCATCGCTATCAAAGCTCCGAAACTCAGCAGTTTATGAGAATACATTGAGACAGCCGCAAAACCTCCCATGCATCCAGGAAGGATGCCCAGACCTGCACCCAACATGATTTGGCCAAAATGGTGTTGCCGAAGCTTGCTGAACCATCGCCCCTCGGAATGAATGTTGATGAATTCAATCATCAACATCATGATAATCACCAATCCAGTGATCAAAAAACTGTTTCTCAGTACTTCAAGAAGTATATGAAGAAAATTGTGCATCTTACCAATCTATTTGCCTTGCAAAGTTAGAAAAATCTCTTATTTTTGCATGGAATTTTGCTTTGAAAAATATTGTTTTTTATCGATGACAAAAGAAGAGTGCTTTTATCTGGGTCGTGTGGCTAAAACTCACGGCATAAAAGGGGAGATTACCATCAAACTTGATGTGGATGACCCTTCGGCGTATCTTGGAATGAAATACTTTTTCCTTGAAATAAATAAAGTGTTGACACCTTTCTTTGTGGATAAGATCACAGACAGTGGTGATAAGTTTTTTGTGAGCGTCCAAGATGTGAAGACGGTGGAAGCTGCCTCGGCTCTGACAGGGAAAAATGTGTATCTGCCCCTCGAACTGCTTCCGAAACTCTCTGGTAAACAGTTTTATTACCATGAAGTGAAAGGCTTTGTGCTTGTCGATACCCAGAAAGGAGAGCTGGGGCCAATTCATGATATCATTGAATATCCCACCCAGGCAATCATACAGGTGATGAAGGACGGTAAGGAAATCTTAATTCCCATTCTGGAACAGGTGATTCAAAAAGTTGACCGTAAAGCGAAAAAGCTTTATGTCACCGCTCCTGAAGGCCTGATTGATATGTATTTGGAGAGTTGAGAGTGAGGTTGGAGTTTAAAGGTTAAAGGTTAGAGGTTGGAGGTGAAAATGCATAGGTTTCATTTTAAACATTTCAGCTTGTGTCATGATCAGTCAACCATGAAGGTGGGGACCGACTCGGTGATGCTGGGCGCATGGGTTCATGTGAATCCTACCGACTGCGTGCTTGACATCGGCACAGGTTGCGGCATCCTTGCCTTGATGCTTGCCCAAAAAGGAGTGGCTAAAGTGGATGCCGTTGATCTTGATGAGCCTTCCGCATACGAGGCATCAGCGAATTTTGAGGCCTCACGATGGCGTGACCACCTCTTTGCCTATCACGCCGACATCCGCCGTTTTGGATTGGGTAGGAATTACGATCTCATCATCTCTAATCCTCCTTATTTTGTAAATTCTTTTAAATGTGACGCGGATCGGAAAAACCAAACCAGACATACCGATGTTTCGCTGACTTTTGAAGAGCTGGTCCTTGCAGTGAGACGGTTGCTCAAGCCACAAGGCCGTTTCGCACTGGTGCTGCCTGAACTTGAATCGCATACCTTTCTTGCTGTCGCTGAATCATACGGGCTTTATGTGTATGAAAAACAAGAGCTTGTCCCAGTCCAGGGAAAAGAAGTGAACCGGGTCAACCTCGAGCTTCGGTATGGTAAACCTTCCGAAGTGAAGGTGACCTCATTGCTGATGCGTAATCACGATAACCTTTTTACCGATGAATACCATTCCTTTTTAAATGATTATTATCTAGGTTAAATATTAATTATATTTATATGAAAAAATATCTTTTATTTATAATGATTTTATTATCATTGAAATGTGTTTCTCAAAACCATTGGGTTCCTAACTATCATCAATTTCCGATGAATATGTGTGTCATTGCTGTGTTAGACATCAATGGAATCGAGCAACAGACTGAGTATTTGGAACTTGGAGTGTTTACGGGTGACGAATGCCGGGGTAGTTGTATCTTGCATTATTATGATGCTCCCGTGAATCGTTATTTGCTGTTTCTTACCACGTATGGTAACAACGGTGACCCTTACACCTTCAAGTTGTATGATCATCTGACCCAACAGGAACTGGATCTCTCCTCTTCAAACGAGATGTCCTTTTATGCCAACGACATCATTGGGGCGGTTTCAAACCCATACGTTTTCTCGTTTACTGGTGGACAATGCTCGGTGAGTACGGTGATGGATCCTCCTGGGTTGGGTGAGGTGACTGGCGGTGGTGAGTTCTTGTGCGGGACATATTGCACTGTGACTGCGAATCCGTTTGACAATCACCTATTTCTTGGTTGGATGCTGGAGGGTGACACCTTAACCACTGAAAACTCTTTTTCTTGGAATGCAGTGACTGATGTGGAGCTGAAAGCCTGTTTCTTGGAAGTGCTTCCCGTTTATACGGTTTCCGTGACGGCTTCTCCTGAAGAAGGGGGTGAAGTGTCAGGCGCTGGGCAGTATGAACAAGGCATGACCTGTTTGGTGACCGCCGTTGCTTCAGAGGGCTTCCAGTTTGAGCATTGGATGGAAGGAGAGGAACAGGTGTCGGAAGCGCCTTCTTTTTCTTTTGAGGTAGAAGGAGACCGGAATTTAGTCGCTGTCTTCAGAGAGATCGTTGCCCCAGTGGTTTATCAAATCGAGTTGCATCTGGAACCCGCCGAGGGAGGTGCTGTCTTTGGCGCGGGAATGTATGAGGAAGGCTCCCTTTGTACAGTCGCCATCGCGCTTAGTGAGCATTATGAGTTTGTCAACTGGACGGAAAACGGTATCGAGGTGTCCACGGAAAGTTCCTATTCTTTTGTGGTGGATGCAGACCGTTCGTTGGTTGCCAATGTTGAGTATGTCAATGCCTTATCTGAGGTAGAAGGAGGCGGTGTCCTTTATCCGAATCCGACTTCGGGCATTGTATGGTTGACGGATTCCAGTACCGCTGAAGTTGAGCCCATGGATGTCATCGTGTATGATGCCACGGGCAGACAGATGTTTTCTTCTACTGCTTCGGTATTGGATTTTTCAAATCTTGCTGACGGTGTGTATTACGTCAGATTCACCAATGGAAAGGTAAGCAAAGTTGTTTTGCGTCGCTGATTCAACGACGTTTGTTGCGCTCCTTTTCCTCTTTCTGAATGTCACGGTTGACTTTGGCTCTGTCCTCACCGATGATATAGGTGAATCTCAATGAGATTTGGTTATTGTATTGTAACCTGATTTTGCTTGCGCTGGTTTCTTGCTGGTTGGTATAAAGCAGGCGCGTGCGAATGGGTACCATAGAGTATTGGTATCTAAGCATGACGTGAAGCCCTTCCCAGATTCTGACGCGCAGGTCAGCACAGACGCTGAAGTCGTTCTTTTTATAGGAATCCGAGTTTCTGACTAATAATGCTCCAGTGGTGTCGTAGAAACAGCTTTGAGCCAAATCGTCGATGGTGGTGATGGATCCCAAATCGACCTCGGGGTCTCCATCATAGCCTTCAATCCAACGGAGTTTGCCATCCCCGATATGCGTGTCTGTCTCTATTCCGTTCACTTTCTCCGAAAAACCAATCAAACGACCGAAAGAGGCTCCCAATCCGATGGTGTATTGGCTCTTGTCGGTGAGATATAACATCAGGGGAATTTCCACATAGTTGAGTTTCAGATTGTAAGAGCCAGTGTAATAGCTTGAATAGCTGATAGAGTCTTTTTTATAAGCTCCTTTAGGGTTATATTGGACTTGCAAGCCGACATCCATCCAGTCAGTGATTGGCACCAAGGCACCTACGCCGAATTGTCCTTTAATGCGTTTGTACCCGTAGCAATCATCGCCATCGACTTGCGACATGCTGGCACCGGCAAAGACTTCTCCTTTGATAATCTGGGCTTTCAATTCGTGAATGGTGAAACAGAATAAAAATAGTGATGCAGTTATGATGGCTGTTATATTTCTCATTTTCTATGATTTATTTCACTAACAATTACTTTTAACGAAAAGAAAGTGAAATTATTATTAGATGTTTAGTTTTTCGATGGGACATCTCGCATGGAGAGTGATATTCTCTTTCTGTCGATGTCAACATCTGTGACGATGACTTTTACTTTCTGGTTGAGTTTCAGCACCTCGTTAGGGTCTTTGATGTAATGGTTGGTAATTTGGCTGATGTGGACCAATCCATCTTGATGCACGCCGATGTCAACAAAGGCTCCAAAGGCGGTGATGTTGGTCACGAGTCCGTTAAGCACCATGCCTGGCTTTAGGTCGTTGATGGTACGTATGTTCTTGTCGAATTCAAAGGCCTCGAAGCGTTGACGAGGGTCTCGGCCAGGTTTCTCGAGTTCTTTCAGGATGTCGTGGATGGTTTCCAGGCCAAAGCTCCCTTCCACGAATTCATTTGGGTTGATTTGAGCGATGCGTTCCTTGTTTCCGATGAGTTCTTTTACCTTGACATTTAGTTTTTTGGCCATTTTTTCCACGATGGGATAACTTTCCGGGTGTACGGCGCTCTCGTCGAGAGGGTTGTCGCTGCCATGTACACGGAGGAATCCTGCACATTGTTCGAAGGCTTTGGGGCCAAGACGAGGCACATCATGCAGTTGTTTTCGGTTTTTGAACCCGCCAATCTCCTCGCGGTAGCGGATGATGTTCGAGGCCAGTTGCGGCCCCACGCCGCTGACGTAAGAGAGTAGTTGCTCACTGGAGGTGTTGAGTTCCACACCCACGGCGTTGACACAGCTCTCTACGGTTTGGTTGAGGCTTTCCCCTAACCATTTCTGGTTCACATCATGCTGATATTGTCCCACGCCAATGGACTTCGGGTCTATCTTGACCAGTTCTGCCAGAGGATCCATGAGCCTTCTCCCTATGCTGACGGCGCCACGCACCGTGATGTCGTAGTCAGGGAATTCATCACGGGCGATTTTGGAGGCGGAATAGACCGAAGCACCGTTCTCACTGACCATGACAGCGGTGAGGTCGCGGTCGAAGCGGATGCTCCTGATGAAGTCTTCAGTTTCTCGGCCAGCGGTGCCGTTGCCGATGGCGATGACTTTGATCCGGTAGGCATCGACGAGGCTCTTGATCTTTCGTATGGCACCAGCGACATCAGCTTTGGGTGGGTGAGGGTAGATGGTCTCGTTATGCAGCAAGGCTCCTGTCTCACTGAGTACGACCACTTTGCATCCAGTACGGAACCCGGGGTCGATGGCCAGCACACGCTTCTGTCCCATCGGTGGTGCCAAAAGAAGCTGTCTCAGGTTTTCTGCGAACACCTTGATGGCAGTCTCGTCGGCCTTCTCCTTATAAAAGGTACGAATCTCCGACTCTATGGAGGGCGAAAGCAAACGCTTCCATGAGTCGTCAATGGCATCTTGCACAAGAGCTGATGACTCGTTGTCATTTTTCAGAAAAATGTCATCCAGCGAGCTCAGCACAAACTCGTCATCAACATCAATCTTGACTTTCAGCACACCTTCCTCTTCAGCCCTGAACAAGGCAAGAATACGATGTGAGGGTGCTTTGCCGATGGGTTCATTCCAGTCGTAATACTGTTGGTAGGTCTTTCCTTCCTCTTCTTTCCCTTTGGCCACCGACGAACGAATCACACCTTGTAAATGATAGATTTTGCGGATGCGGTTTCGGCCATTGATGTTCTCCGAAATCCATTCTGCCATGATGTCTTTGGCACCTTGGATGGCTTCTTCTGTACTGTTGACGCCTTTGCTCTCGTCGATATATTTTTGGGCAACTCTTTCCAAATGATCAAGGTTTTGTGCCATGATTTGGGCAGCGAGCGGTTCCAAACCCTTTTCTCGAGCGATGGCTGCCCGGGTTCGACGTTTGGGTTTATAAGGAAGATAAAGGTCTTCGATTTCTTGCAAGGTGACGGCCTCCATGATTTTCTTTTCGAGTTCAGGGGTTAGCTTGTCTTGCTCGCGTATGGAACTGATGACGCTTTCTTTCCTTTTCTGCAGCTCTTCCAGCTGTTCCAGTCTCTTTTGGATAGTGGCGATGACTTCCTCGTTCATCGACCCTGTCATTTCTTTACGATACCGGGCGATGAAGGGAATGGTGGCACCTTCGGAAAGCAGCTTTGCCACATTGGCGATATGAAAAGTGTTGAGGTTTAGTTCTTGTGCAATTTGTGTGATGTGATTCATGGGAGTTGAGAGTTGACAGTTGAGAATTTAGAGTTGAGTATTTAGAGTTGAGAATTTAGGGTCTAGGGCTTGTTCCATATCCTCCAAGAGGCTTCAGCTTGAGCGTAGAGCATGGGCAGGCCGTTGCAGGTAATGGCTCCTTTTTCTTTTCCATATCGGAGGAATAAAGTCTCTTGCGGGTTGTAATTCAAGTCGATAAGGCAATGGTTGGATGTCAAGGCTTCGTAGGGAAGGGCAGGAGCGGCGTCAACATTGGGGTAAAGTCCTACAGGCGTGGCATTAATGATGATGTTGAACTTTTCCAGTGTCTCTTTGGTTACCTGCTGATAGGTTATATCGCCTCTCGAAGCTGTTCTGCTTACGAGCTTAAAAGGAATACCGCTTTTTTTTAGAACCCATTGAACCGCTTTTGAGGCCCCTCCGGTTCCAAGAATTAGTGTATTGTAGTCTTTTGTTTTATTATATTTTAATAAATTTTCTATTGTTATTTTAAATCCTATAATATCAGTGTTAAATCCTTTTAATTTTTGATATTCATTTATTAACACCGTGTTTACGGATTTTATTTCATTGATTTCAGCGTCATATTCATCCAGATAAGGAATTATTATTTCTTTATAGGGTGCTGTGACGTTGAATCCTTTCAGGTCCGGATGATTATATAGGAAATCAGGTAGTTCCGTAAGGTCTTTTAGGTCGAAATTCAAGTATTGGCAATCGAGTTGTTCTTTCTCAAACTTCTCATTGAAATAGTTTTTAGAGAAAGAGTGTTCTAAAGGATGTCCCACAAGTCCGTAGAGTCTCATGAAGCTAAGAACTTTTTAATCAATGAATTCCGAACAAGGCTCCAAAGCCAAGGGTACACAGAACGCCCACGATGATGCCGGCAAGTGCCACTCCTCCGATGATAGCCAGCATGCTTTTCTTGAAATCCATATCTAAGAAGCTTGCTGCCAGTGTGCCCGTCCAGGCTCCAGTGCCAGGCAGGGGGATGCCGACAAATAGCAGCAGTGCGACATAGAGTCCACGGCCAGCTTTGGCTTGCAGTTTTTGTCCGCCTTTTTCACCTTTTTCAAGACACCAGGTGAAAAACTTGCCGATATAGCGTTTGTCTTTTCCCCATTCAAGCACCCGTCGGGCGAAAAAATAAATCAACGGCACAGGAATCATGTTGCCGATGGCGATGACGATGTAGGCGGTCAGCAGATTGAAATCGGGATGTACTTCATGAATGCCGTATGCCACTGGGATGGCTCCTCTTAGTTCTATGAGAGGAATCATCGAAATCAAAAACACGTATAAATAATTCTTCATCTTCAGTCTTCTATCTTATATCTTCAGTCTTCTTTTTAATCATCTCCATGATTTCCAAGTCGTTGGTAATCATTTCGGGATTATATTCAATGAATTCGCTGTAATACGAGGGGTCTTTGTCAAGAGCCGCTTCAAGGTAGTGGAGTGCAAACATCCGTTCGCCTCTTTCTAGGTGCAGATAGGCGAGCAGGTATTGTAGGGTGGGGTCATTATTGGTTCGTTGTAAGCCGAGATGCAGATAGCAGATGGCTTCGTCATAACGATCCATATCCGCCAGCAGGTCTCCGAGAAAGAAATACAAGTCGGGGTCTTTGGGTTGTCGTTTTTCTATTTCGAGGAGATAGGAAAGGGCTTTCTCGTTCTCGTTGATTTTTCGGTATTCAGCAGCAAGGTTATAGAGATGGTCGTCGTTGAAAGGCTCCAGCTGGTATGCTTTCTCAAAGTATTGGATGGCGTGTGTGCTGTCGCCAGTGTCGCTGTAAACGTAGCCTAATCCTGCCCATGCCTCTGTAAGGCTATCGTTGATATCCAGTGCTTTGCGGTATTCATTCTTGGCATCGATGTATTGTTCCAGTCGGTAATAGCAGTCGCCCAGTGAGGCATGAATCATCGAGGTCTCCACATGATGTGCGATGGCTTCGTTGAGGGAGTCGATAGCTTCTTTGAATCTATTGAGGTCGTAGTAGGCGTTGGCGATATGCATATTAGCCCACAGGTGGCTTGGGTCGATGGCCAAGGCGTATTCATAATGGTCGATGGCCTCTTCCTGTCGTTCAGTTTTCCGGTAGATGTCGCCCAGGATCGACCATGACTCTACTTCATGGGGGTTGTTTTCAATGCGTTGTTTGAAATAGTCGATGCCTTCCTGCTGTTTTCTGGAAAGGAGAAAGCAGTGAGACAGTTCGAAGAGGGTGTTCTTGAACAGTTGGTCGTCGTCGGTGTTCTCAATGGCTTTTTTGTAATAATTGATGGCATTATCATAGTCGCTCATCTCCTTATAGGAGTAGCCGATGGCATGATAGAGTTCGCCTTTCTCATCCTCATCGAAATAGGGTAGGGCTTTCAAATAAGTGTCGATGGCTTGATGCGGTATGCCTAAAGCGGAATAACACGACCCAAGGGTGAGGAAGTAGTCGGGTTCATCGTAGTTGATCTCGGTGTTGCTCAGCAGTTCAAGTGCTTTTTCCGGGTCGTTCTCCATGAGCGACTGTCGCGCTTGTTTGATTCTGATGTTGATGTCGTAGGGATGTTGGGCAATAGCGATGTCAACGGCCTCCCGTGATCGTTGGAGGTCGTCGTGCTCCATGTAATAATCGATAATCAACTCGAATTCCTCGGCGTCAAAATATTCCGAGCGTCGGTCTTCAAGCATTTTTTCAAAACGGGAGACGGCTTCTTTCGTGAGGTCGTCTTCATCTTCCCATGAGTTGTCGTCGTCAGTAAACACTTCTTTTCAATTTGGCGGCAAAGATAGGAAAATTTTTTATAAGAAGGAATAAAGAATAAAGAAGTCATAAGCAAGAATCAAGCACTAAAAAAAAGAATATCTTTGAAAATAATAATTCGCTTAATTCGCTTAATTCGCCGAAATTAAAGTAATTCGTTAAATTCTCCTAATTTGCCGAAATCAAAATAATTCGCTTAATTCGTCTAATTCGCCGAAATCAAAATAATTCGCCGAAGAGATCAGGTGTTGAAGGCCGTCCTATTCTGTATCGACCGTCCAAGAGTGATTTCATCGACATATTCCAAGGTGTCACCCACGGCGATACCTTTTGCGATGACCGATATTTTCCCTTTGAATTCACTTAGTTGGCGGTAGATATAGAAATTAGTCGTATCGCCTTCGATGGTGGCAGGCAAGGCCAGGATGATTTCGCGGATATCCTCGTTTTTTGTCCTTTCCACTAAATCGGCAATCTTGAGGTCGTTGGGCGAGATTCCCTCGATGGGGCTGATGACTCCGCCGAGCACGTGGTATAAGCCGTTGTAGGAAGCCGTGTGCTCGATGGCCAGCACATCGCGCATGTCGGCAACAACGCAGAGTGTGTTCTCATCGCGCCTCGGGTTGGAGCAGATGGAGCAGACTTTGGTGTCGGAGATGTTGTGACACCGCTCGCAAAGCATGATGTTGTGCTTCATCTTAAGCAAAGCGTCCGCCAATTGTTCCGTCTGAAGGGTGTCTTCGTTCAATAAGTGAAGGGCGAGACGCAAGGCAGTCTTTTTGCCGACACCGGGCAACCTCGACAGGGCCTCCACCGCATTTTCCAGTAATATGCTTGAATATTCTGCCATGGCAGCAAAATTATAAAAAGATTCTTGTTTATGTTTGTTTTTTTCGTAAATTTGCACAATTTATAGAAAGCTCTACTGACTCCATATATCCTTATCTATCCTTGAATTAGGGATGCTTTTCGGGATATCTTATTGGGACTCAGGGGGCGAAGCTGTATTAATACTTGAACTATATCAATTCCAAATTTCAATAAATGAAAGAAACTAAAATCTGTGTGATCGGCCTCGGTTATGTGGGTCTCCCGTTGGCAAGATTGTTTGCAACGAAGTTTACGACTGTCGGTTTCGACATGAACCCTAAGCGTGTGGACGCTTTGATGAAAGGACATGATGCTACCCTCGAGGTCAGCGATGAGCTGCTCCAGGATGCGATTAATAACCATGGTTTCCGTTGTACCACGAACCTCGATGAGATTCGGAATTGCAACTTTTATGTGGTGGCAGTGCCCACCCCCGTTGATCAGGACAACCGTGCTGACCTGAAGCCTCTTAGAGGCGCCAGTGAGACTGTCGGCAAGGTGATTAGCAAGGGCGATGTGGTGGTGTATGAGTCAACGGTGTACCCCGGTGTCACTGAAGAAGAATGTCTTCCTGTGGTGGAACGGGTCAGTGGATTGAAGTTTAACGTGGACTTTTACGCGGGATATAGCCCTGAACGTATCAACCCGGGCGACAAACAGCATACGGTGGAGAAAATCAAGAAGGTGACTTCGGGCTCAACGCCTGAAATCGCTGACTATGTGGATGAGGTTTATAACAGCGTTCTGGTGAATGGAACGCATAAAGCCCCCAGTATCAAGGTCGCGGAAGCATCCAAGATCATCGAGAACAGCCAGCGCGACGTCAACATCGCCTTCATGAATGAACTGGCCAAGATCTTCAATGCCATGGGCATCGACACACATGATGTCATTGAGGCTGCTTCCAGTAAGTGGAACTTCATCAAGTTGAGCCCAGGCTTGGTGGGTGGCCATTGCATCAGCGTGGATCCTTATTATCTGATTCAAAAAGCGCAGGTGTATGGCGTGTTGCCTCGTATCATGCGCGCTGCCCGAAGACTCAACGACGGCATGGGCGCCTACGTGGCAAACCAAACCATTAAATGCATGAACAAAAAGGGCGTAATGGTGAAAGATGCCAATGTCTTGATTCTTGGAATCACCTTCAAGGAGAATTGCCCCGACATCCGTAATACCAAAGTGGTGGATATCTATAACACCTTGCTTGAATACACCCCAAACATCACTGTGTTTGATCCATGGGCTAATAAGGATCATGTGAAGGAGGAATATGGCATCGAGATTACAACCCAACTCTCATCGCTTACCCCTCAACTTTACGATGCTGTGATTCTTGCGGTGTCCCATCAACAATTCCTTGAAATGGATGTAAAAACTCTTGTAAAAGATGGTGGAGTTATATATGACGTGAAAGGAATCCTTCCGAGAACTATTGTGGATGGCCGGCTGTAGAGATTGTCGGCATTAAAACAGAGATACATGGACCGTTTAAATAAGTATTTTCATCAATACCTGAGCACGAAGGTGATTTTCGTGATCGACTTGCTATTGTCGATCCTTTCCTCGGCGTTGGTGTTGCTTTCTTTGAATTTTATATCCAGTTCCGCCTACTATAAGGGGACATTCTCAATTTGGTGGATGACTGCTTCCTTGGTGGGCACTTTGCTGGGTATGTTGATCTTCAAAGGTTATAAGGTGGTCGTCAGGCACACTACCTTGAGAGATTTGGTTCGCTATATTCTTACCTTAGTGGTTAAAGCGGGCTTCATGGGTGCTGTTATTGGTATTGCTTGCAAGTTCAACTCCAGCGTCATACTGGCGTTGTTCTATGACTTGCTGATGGGGCTCTTCCTGATGATTTGTGTCAGACTGGCGATGTTCTTCGTCTATGATACTTATAAGAAAAAGGTCAAAGAGTTAAGCAACCGTCAACGAGTGCTTGTTTATGGCATCTCGGATAAGTCCACGGCTGCTATCACAAGACTTCAGAACTCTCCTCATTATCAAGTGGTTGGCTTTATTTCGCCCGATGCTAAGAACAAAAATCTGAAAATCACTGATCTGCCTGTGTTTGTTTATCGCTCTGACAAGGAGTTGGATCATATTATTGAGGCACTCTCTGTTCGTTGCATCTTGTTCGCTACCGAGGCGGATGTGTTGAAAGAGAACAACAGCCTGGTGGACTATTGCTCTGATCATGGAGTCAGGGTTTTGATAGTCCCGACAATCAACGAGGTGGAAGGTCGTCGTCTTTTGAAGGAAAGAGTCCGTGAGGTGAAAATCGAGGATCTGCTGGGAAGACCGGAGATTAAGATTTCCATGGATGAGATTATAAAGAACTTCAAGGGGAAAGTGGTTATGGTCACAGGTGCGGCTGGTTCCATCGGCTCGGAGTTGTGCCGTCAACTGGCCACGTTTGGGGTCAAGAAGCTGGTGCTTTATGACAATGCCGAGACTCCGATGCATAACCTACGTTTGGAGTTGGAAAACCGTTTTCCAGAGCTCGACTTTTTACCTATCATTGGCGATGTCCGCCATATTGACCGTCTTGACTATGCGTTCCGTGACTGGCATCCTCAGGTGGTGTTTCATGCCGCTGCCTATAAACATGTTCCGTTGATGGAGGAAAACCCCTGCGAAGCGGTGCTGGTCAACGTACACGGCTCCTGCAATGTGGCTAACAAATGTCTGGAATACGGTACAGAGATGATGGTGATGATTTCAACCGACAAAGCCGTCAACCCCACTAATATCATGGGTTGCTCCAAGCGTTTGGCTGAAATCTATGTGCAGTCGTTGGGACTGGCGGTGGAGCAGGGCAAGGTGAAAGGCAACACGAAGTTCGTCACCACCCGTTTCGGCAATGTGCTTGGGTCCAATGGGTCAGTCATTCCTCGTTTCCGTGAGCAGATTGCCAATGGTGGTCCCGTGACGGTGACGCATCCGGATATCACCCGTTTCTTCATGACGATTCCAGAGGCTTGCCGTCTGGTGATGGAAGCCGCCATCATGAGCTCGGGTAACCAGATCTTCGTGTTTGACATGGGTGAGTCGGTGAAAATCGACACATTGGCACGTCGTATGATCAGCTTGGCAGGACTGAAAGTTGGAGAAGATATTGAGATTCAATATACAGGACTTCGTCCGGGTGAGAAACTCTACGAGGAGGTTCTGTCGAATAAGGAAAATACATTGCCCACTTCTCACGACCGTATTCGTATCGCTAAAGTGCGTGAATACAAGTACGATGAGATGAAGATCGTCCTTGAACAACTGGTGGATTTGGCTCATCGTGTCGAAATTCCCGACATGGTGATTCTAATGAAAAAGACCGTTCCTGAGTTTATATCCAAGAACTCCCGCTTCGAGATTTACGACAAGGGAGTTGAGAATTGAGAGTTGACTGACGATGTCTTTTCTTGCTGATCATTGGCTTGATATTACGACGACGGCGTTGGGGTTGGCATACATCCTGCTGGAATATAAGGCCAGCGTATGGATGTGGGTCGTGGGTTTTCTCATGCAGTCATTGGGTATCGTGCTTTATTATCAGAAAGGGCTTTATGCGGATTGTGGCATGGAGTTCTATTATCTGGCCATGACTGTTTATGGTTTTATCGCATGGACACTTCATCAACAGAAAAAAAAGGAATTGCCCATCCGTCATATCCCTCAAAAGACCCTCTTTTGGTGGCTTTTGGCAGGATTGGTTTTCTGGGCAGTCATTTATTATATCTTGGTGACTTTCACCGACTCGAAAGTGCCGATTGCCGATGCGTTTACTACCGCGTTTAGCATTGTGGGTATCTGGGCACTGGCTCGTAAATATCTTGAACAGTGGTTTGTGTGGATTGTGGTCGATGTGGTCACCTCTGCATTGTATTATTATAAAGGTATTCCGTTCAAAGCAAGTTTGTATGCTCTATATGTGGTAATCGCTGTGTTTGGTTACTTTAAATGGAGAAACATAATGCTTCTTGAACCCCAAGCGTGATTCTAACTTCATATCAAATGAAAGGTATCGTTCTTGCCGGTGGTTCTGGCACTCGTTTATATCCCATTACCAAAGGAGTCAGTAAACAGCTGTTGCCGATTTACGACAAGCCTATGGTGTATTATCCCATCTCTGTGCTGATGCTGGCTGGCATTCGGGATATTTTGATTATCTCTACTCCATACGATCTCCCTGGTTTCAAGCGTCTCTTGGGTGATGGCAGTGACTATGGGGTGCATTTTGAATATGCAGAGCAACCTTCCCCCGATGGACTTGCGCAGGCTTTCATTATCGGTGAACAGTTCATTGGTGATGACTGTGTTTGTCTTGTGTTGGGTGACAATATCTTTCATGGGTCTGGTTTAACTGGTATGCTGAAACATGCCGTGGATGATGCGGAGAAGAACAGGAAAGCCACGGTGTTCGGTTATTGGGTGTCGGATCCTGAACGTTATGGTGTTGCCGAGTTTGATAAACAGGGAAACTGTATCAGTATCGAAGAGAAGCCGAAGCAACCTAAGAGCAATTATGCTGTGGTGGGGTTGTATTTCTATCCTAATAAAGTGGTGGAAGTGGCAAAACATATCAAACCCTCTGCCCGTGGTGAACTGGAGATTACCACAGTGAACCAGGAGTTCTTGAATGATGGTGAGCTGAAAGTGCAGACCTTAGGTCGTGGATTTGCCTGGCTTGACACTGGCACTCACGATAGTTTGGCTGAGGCTTCCACTTTTGTGGAGGTCATCGAGAAACGACAAGGATTGAAGATTGCTTGTCTGGAAGGCATCGCTTATCGTCACGGTTGGATTAACGATAATAAAATGAGGGAGTTAGCTCAACCGATGCTGAAGAACCAATATGGTCAATACCTGCTTCGCGTGATTGAGGAATACAAGTCTGAAATCACTTCCGATACATTTGCACAGTAAAGGCGGATTCATTGTTATAGTAAATTAGTAGTAAATTTCTATAACCTTATTATGGTTTATAATCGATCGATAATTATCACGGGAGGAGCCGGCTTCATTGGCAGTCATGTAGTACGTTTGTTTGTAAACAAATACCCTGACTACAAAATTATCAACCTCGACAAGTTGACCTACGCCGGTAACCTTGCCAATCTCAAAGATATAGAAGACAAACCGAATTATCGCTTTGTCAAAATGGATATTTGTGACTTCGAGGGAGTCTATAAGCTGATGCAGGACGAACAAGTGAATGGCATCATCCATCTCGCTGCGGAAAGTCATGTTGACCGAAGCATCAAAGACCCCTTCACCTTTGCCCAAACCAATGTCATGGGTACCTTGAGCCTCCTTCAAGCCGCCAAATTGTATTGGGGCTCATCTCTCCTCCCTAATGGAGAGGGACAGGGGGTGGGTCCTTTCTACCATATCAGCACCGATGAGGTATATGGTGCCTTGGAGCTGACGCATCCAGCTGGCATTGAACCGCCTTTTACCACCAAAGCTTCTTCGGGTAAGCATCATCTGGCGTATGGCGACAAGTTTTTCACCGAGGATCTGAAATATCAGCCACATAGTCCTTACAGTGCCGCCAAAGCCTCTAGCGATCATTTCGTGAGGGCTTTCCATGACACCTACGGACTCCCGACTATCGTGACCAATTGTTCCAATAATTATGGGCCCTATCAATTCCCTGAGAAGCTGATACCTTTATTTATTAATAATATACGTCATCGCAAACCCTTGCCAGTGTATGGCAAAGGAGAGAATGTACGTGACTGGTTGTATGTGGAGGATCATGCTAGGGCTATTGATTTGATTTTCCACAAGGGCAAGGTCGCTGAGACCTATAATATCGGTGGCTTTAACGAGTGGAAAAACATTGATTTGATTAAGGTGCTCATCAACACAGTGGATCGTTTGTTGGGTCGCAAGGAAGGTGAGGACATGGATTTGATTACTTACGTCACCGACCGTGCCGGCCATGATCTCCGTTATGCGATTGACTCATCCAAGCTTCAGAAAGAACTTGGCTGGGAGCCGAGTCTCCAGTTCGAGGAAGGTATCGAGAAGACCGTCCGCTGGTATCTCGACAACCAGGAATGGATGGATAACGTGACTTCGGGCGCGTATCAGCAATATTATGAGGAATATTACGGAAAAATCTAAAAGAAGTTGTTCTGAATAGTGCCGTATGAAAACAGGGGCTAAGATCATAGCAGTTTGTTTCGCATTGTGTTGCCGGTTGTTATTATTGCCGTCAGCATATAGTCAAAAAGTATGCTTGTCTTTCCCCGGAATGCCTTTCACGGATACTTTGATTCACGATGTGCCCATTAATAGTGGCGTGGATAATGCCTTAGCCAAAGCCCGCATGGTGGCGGGGATTGAATGGAATCCATTGCTTGATGTCCCAAGTGTTTACACCTCTGGCCCTTACCAAGCTGGAAGTAATTGTCTTGGATTACCTTATTCTTTAGCTCAAAAGGTGAATGGTTTAATAGGTCATGATGTCACGTTATACACTTTTATGACAGCGCTTCACAATCCTCGAAGTGTGATGTACACAGAAAACCTTAAACTTGCCCCATATTATGGATTTGACGCCGCGCCTTACTATGGTTCTGTTTGCTCATCCTCGGTGTGGTACGTGATTGGTGTAAAAGCTCCCTATTATTCCAGTTCAATTAATGGCATTGCAGCCTTAACAAAACGCCAGGATTTGCCTCCTGATTCTATTCAATTGTGCGACGTGTTATGGCATACGGGTCATGTGGCTATGATTTATGATATTGGGAGGGATACCAATGACTCTATCAGAAAAGTGGTCGTTTTTGAAACCACCCGTGCTTCTGGGTTAGATAGTAAATTGAATGAATATACGTTCGAGGGTTTTAAAAACCGTTGGAATAATGGTGGATACATGATTTATCGTCCCAAAGACCTTACACAGAATCCAGAGCCAGAAGAGGGCTTTTTATGGTCGAATGGACATTTAACTCCGAAATTTGAGTATAATGACGATTTGTGTACCAGCAGGGGAGACCAGGTGGCTTATCCTGTTGGCGATTCAGTGGTCATTAACATTTTTAATCACAATTATTCTTATTTGGAACTTTATAAGGATGATGACATGTTTCAAAGGGTACCTATTGATACCTCTGATGTCGTGTTTTATGATTTGCCGTACGGCAGTTATAAAGCTCGACTCGCTAACGAGGGAGGAGGAAGCTCAGCATTCATTCATTTTGAAGTAATTGATATCAATGTCAGTTATACGCTCCAAGACAATAAAGTAAGAGTCTATTTCTCCAGTGCTAATGCCACTCCAGTGTTTATGTCGCTTGGCGATGAACGCGAATGCCCTTATTACATTACTATTTTTAATGAGAACCAATTACAGGCGGGTTCTGCCTTGGTAACGCTCAGTAGTTATTATTTGAAGGTGCATTTCCGTGGGCAATATGGACAGGTTAGTAATCGACTCATTCACATAGAACAAAACAAGAATTAATAAATAGATCATGTCAGTTTTTAAAGATAAAGTCCTCTTGATAACGGGAGGAACCGGCAGTTTCGGAAACGCCGTGTTGCGTCGTTTTTTGACGAGCGACATCAAAGAGATCCGAATCCTTTCGCGCGATGAGAAAAAACAGGACGATATGCGGCATCATTTGCAAGCCAACCATCCAGAAGAGTCCGCCAAGGTGAAGTTCTATATTGGTAACGTTCGTCAGAAAGAGGCGGTTGACTTCGCTATGAACGGTGTGGACTATGTATTCAGTGCTGCTGCCCTGAAACAAGTCCCATCCTGCGAGTTCTTCCCGATGGAAGCCGTCCGTACCAATGTGGAAGGGACTAACAATGTGCTTCTTTCCGCTATCGAGCATGGTGTGAAGAACGTGGTGGTGCTCTCTACCGACAAGGCAGCCTATCCAATCAACGCCATGGGAATCTCCAAGGCCATGATGGAAAAGGTAGCCATCGCGCAAGGCCGTGCGTTGGGTCCTCACGCCAAGACCACCATTTGCTGTACTCGTTACGGCAACGTGATGGCCAGTCGTGGTTCAGTCATCCCGCTTTGGGTGGAACAGATGCAGGAAGGCAAGCCCATCACCATCACCGATCCTAACATGACTCGCTTCATGATGACCCTCGACGATGCTGTTGACTTGGTTATCTACGCCTTTGAGCATGGCGAGAATGGTGACCTCTTTGTTCAAAAAGCCCCGGCTGCCACCCTTGAGGTGCTGGCACAGGCTTTGAAAGAGGTGTATGGTCGTATCGATAAGAAATACCTCGATACCGAGGTGAAAGTCATCGGTACCCGTCATGGAGAGAAACTGTATGAAACCTTAGTCACTCGCGAGGAGATGCTGCGCTCCATCGACATGGGCAATTATTTCCGCATTCCTTGCGACAGCCGTGATTTGAATTACGACAAGTATTTCACGGTGGGTGATGATGCCATCTCTCGTACCGAAGATTATCATTCGCACAACACTGGCCGCCTTGATGTGGAAGGAATGAAACAATTGCTCTTAAAATTACGTTTCATCAGAGAAGATTTGGGCCTTGAACCGCGAGCTAAGTCTAAAGAAATCCGTAGTGAGTGAGTGTCACACAGATCTCACAGATTTCACAGATATTTTAATTCAGTAAATAGAATAATATAATCTGTGAAATCTGTGAGATCTGTGTGCCAAATTAAACCTGTGAGCCTATTCAATCTGTGTGCTAAATCAACCCCCAATGAAGATTCTCGTAACTGGTGCCAAGGGTTTTGTGGGTAAAAACCTTTGTGCAGAACTTAATAATATAAAGGAAGGCAAGGCTCGTTGCTATGGCGACCTTAAGGTGGATGCCGTCTATGAATACGATATCGATAGCACCCCTGAAGAGCTTGATGCTTATTGTCGTGACTGCGATTTCGTATTCAATCTCGCTGGCGTCAACCGTCCGAAAGAACAAAGCGAATTCATGGAAGGCAACTTCGGTTTTGCTTCTACTTTGCTGGACACCTTGAAGAAATATCATAACACCTGTCCTGTCATGCTGAGTTCTTCCCAGCAAGCCTCTTTGACAGGTCGTTTCGGGAACTCTGAATATGGTCGAAGCAAAAAAGCGGGGGAGGAGTTGTTCCTGGACTACGAAAGAGATTTTTTGAACACGAATTGCACGAATGACACGAATAAAGATTCGTTAGATTCGAGAGATTCGTGTTCAAAACAAAAGCCTCGTGTTCTGATTTACAGGTTCCCGAACCTCTTCGGTAAGTGGTGCCGGCCGAACTACAACAGTGCAGTAGCAACCTTCTGTAACAACATCGCCAATGACTTGCCAATCACAGTTAATGATCCAAGTGTAGAGCTGGAATTATTGTATATTGATGATTTGGTGGCGGAGATGATGAATGCCCTGCAAGGTAAAGAACATCGTTGCGATTTCGATGGTTTGGGCGTGTTCCCTTTGGAGAAAGGAAAATACTGCTATTGTCCTGTGACTCATTTTGTGAAGTTGGGCGAGATTGTGGATTTGTTGTACCGTTTTTCGGAACAACCAAAGACTTTGATGATTCCTGAGATTCCAGAAGGAAGCTTTGCCAAAAAACTATACTCCACATATCTCTCATATCTTCCTAAAGAGAAAGTGGCCTATCCTCTGAAGATGAATGTGGATCAAAGAGGGTCCTTCACCGAACTAGTGCATCTTGCCAATTGTGGACAAGTCTCGATTAACATCAGCAAGCCTGGTATTACCAAGGGGCAACATTGGCATCATACTAAATGGGAACTCTTCATCGTGGTGAAAGGACATGGCTTGATTCAGGAGCGTAAGGAAGGCACGGATGAGGTGATTGAATTCGAAGTCTCTGGCGACAACATCCAAGTGGTGCACATGCTCCCTGGTTACACGCATAACATCATCAACCTCTCCGACACCGAGGATTTGGTCACAGTCATGTACTGCAATGAAGTCTTCGATCCTGCTCACCCGGATACTTTCTTCGATCCTGTTTGAGGTCACGCGGAAATATTTTAGATTTCACACAGAAAACACAGAAAGCACAGAAAGTAGCGCGCCTTTGGCACGCTACCTGCCGGACAAATGACAGATAATGATATTACATATGAAATCCGTGGGGCCATTTATGATGTTTATAAGGCTCTTGGGCCGGGTTTATTGGAGTCGGTATATGAGGAGGCATTGGTTTTTGAGCTTGAGCAACGTGGCTTGACTGTTGAACGACAGAAGCATGTGCCCATTGTTTACAAAGGCAATGTTTTGAACACGGAGTTGCGACTTGACCTTCTTGTTGAAGACAGTGTTATTGTTGAAATCAAATCAGTCGAAGAAATGAAGAAGGTATTCGCAAAGCAACTGCTCACCTATCTGAGATTAATGGACAAGAGAGTGGGTCTGCTTGTTAACTTTAACACAGATGACATCCTTTCTTCAATGAAACGCATCGTGAATTAAAAGGCACACAAAATGTCACACTATAATGTCACACAGAAATCACAGAAATCGCAGAAAGAAAGATTTTTTTATAAATAATGGCGTGAGGAGCCGTTTGCCGCAAGGCAAACAAATTTCCGTGCTTTCTGTGTGAAAAATTCTTTCTGTGTGATAATATATATCACTCAGTGTGAAATAGAAAAAAACAAATTGATATGGCATCATTTCAGAATAACGGAAAGCTGAAGCTTCTTATCATCGTAGGCACGCGCCCGGAGATCATCCGCTTGGCGGCGGTCATCAACAAATGCCGTCAGTATTTCGACACGATACTGGCGCATACCGGCCAGAACTACGACTATAATTTAAACGGCGTGTTCTTCAAGGACCTGAAACTTGCTGATCCTGAGGTTTATATGAATGCGGTGGGTAATGACTTGGGCGAGACTATGGGTAATATTATCGCCAAAAGCTACCAACTTATGGTAGAGATCAAGCCGGATGCAGTTCTCGTTTTGGGCGACACCAACTCGTGTCTTAGCGTCATCGGTGCCAAACGTCTTCATATCCCGATTTTCCACATGGAGGCTGGTAATCGCTGCAAAGATGAATGTCTGCCCGAAGAAACCAACCGCCGTATTGTAGACATTATCAGCGATGTGAATATGGCCTATAGTGAACATGCAAGAAGATACCTTGCTGATTGTGGACTCCCCAAAGAGCGCACATACGTTACAGGCAGCCCCATGGCAGAGGTGTTGCATAACAACTTGCAAGAAATTGAAGCATCCGACATCCACAAGCGTTTGAACCTTGAAAAAGGAAAATATATCCTTCTGAGCGCACACAGAGAAGAGAATATTGACACCGAAAAGAACTTCTTGAGTCTTTTCAATGCCATCAACGCTATGGCTATGAAGTATGATATACCTATTTTATATAGTTGCCATCCCCGTAGCCGCAAGCGTCTCGAAGCATCTGGTTTTAAACTCGATCCGCGAGTTATTCAACACGAACCTTTGGGTTTCCATGACTACAACTGTTTGCAGATGAACGCTTTCGCTGTGGTTTCAGATAGCGGTACTCTCCCAGAAGAATCCAGTTTCTTCACCAGCGTCGGTCACCCGTTCCCTGCCGTTTGTATCCGTACCAGTACCGAGCGCCCCGAAGCCTTGGATAAAGGCTGTTTCTTTATTGCAGGCATCGACACTGACAGTCTCTTGCAAGCCGTGGATTGCGCTGTTGAGATGAACAAAAACGGCGATCATGGTATTCCGGTTCCGGATTATGTGGATGAGAACGTAAGTACTAAAGTGGTGAAGATCATTCAAAGTTACACAGGGATTGTGAACAAGATGGTCTGGCGAAAATAGGCTCCACGTATCTCGAGTATCACAAGTATAACTTTGATAAAAAGATACTTGAAAATCCGTGTGATTCGTGGAATTGATAAAACATGCTGATTGACATTAACCTCCTTGATGAGTTGACCGAGCAGGCAAAAGCCGCTCCGCGCCTTCGGATGAATCTTGACCTGAGAAATACGCCGGAGGATCATTCTCAGCGGATGCTGAACGCTATGGAACCCGGGACAATGATGCCTATCCATCGTCATTGCAACAGTTCTGAGACTGTGGTGGTGTTGAGAGGCAAGGTGAGATGGAACTATTACAATGACCAAGGCGAGATCACCGATTCGTTTTTAGTGGAGGCTAACAGCAGTCTTTTGGGTCTCAGCGTCCCGAAGGGACAATGGCATTCTTTGGAGAGTTTAGAGTCAGGAACGGTGATTCTGGAGACAAAAGATGGGCTTTGGGAGCCTTTGACAGAAGATAATATTTTAAAATTAGAGCATAAATAATCATGAATATTGCAGTAGCAGGTACCGGTTATGTGGGTCTTAGTATTGCCACCTTGTTGGCCCAGCACAACCATGTCACAGCGGTTGATGTGATTCCCGAGAAAGTGGAGATGATCAACCGGAAGAAATCACCCATTCAGGACGAGTATATCGAGAAATATCTTGCGGAAAAAGATCTTGATTTGACGGCTACCCTCGATGGGGCAAAAGCTTATAAAGATGCTGAGTTTGTGGTCATCGCGGCTCCTACCAATTATGACCCTCAGAAGAATTTCTTCGACACTTCACATGTGGAGGAGGTGATTGACTTGGTGTTGAGTGTGAATCCCGATGCGGTGATGGTGATTAAGAGTACCATCCCGGTGGGTTATACCCGCAGCCTTTATGTGAAATACGCTGCTAAGGGCGTGAAGAAGTTCAACCTTTTGTTTTCACCCGAATTCTTGCGGGAGAGTAAGGCGTTGTACGACAACCTTTATCCCAGCCGTATCATCGTGGGTTATCCCAAACAGATTGATGGCTTTGACGAAGAGAACGAAGCCATCAAGAAGGTGGTCAGTGTTGATCTTGAGGAGAAAGCCAAGTCATTCGCTCATCTGTTGCAACAAGGGGCTATCAAAGAGGATGTGCCAGTGCTTTTCATGGGCATGAAGGAAGCCGAGGCTGTGAAGCTCTTTGCCAATACGTATCTTGCACTTCGTGTGAGTTATTTCAATGAATTGGATACTTACGCCGAGGTGAAGGGTCTCGATACCCAAGCCATCATTGATGGCATCTGCCTCGATCCGCGTATTGGAAGTCATTATAACAACCCGAGTTTTGGCTATGGCGGCTATTGCCTGCCAAAAGATACCAAACAGTTATTGGCGAATTACGAAGACGTTCCGGAAGATCTCATCCGGGCTATTGTTGAGAGTAACCGTACTCGTAAGGACTTTATCGCCGATCAGGTGTTGAAGAAAGCCGGTTATTACGATTATTTTGATCAAGGACAATATAATGCTGCTAACGAAAAGCGCTGTGTCATTGGCGTCTATCGTCTGACTATGAAGTCGAACAGCGATAATTTCCGTCAGTCCTCCATCCAGGGTGTGATGAAGCGTATTAAAGCCAAAGGGGCGGAGGTGATCATCTATGAACCCACCTTGGAAGATGGGACAACCTTCTTTGGCAGCGTGGTGGTGAATGATCTTGACAAGTTCAAGACACAAAGTCAGGCCATCATCGCCAACCGCTACGACAGCTGTCTGGACGATGTGAGGGAGAAGGTTTATACCAGAGACATTTTCAAGAGGGATTAAGGAGCGCATTTGGATGTTCAACAAAACTGATCCATCTATTTTTGAGGGGCCATGGGGTTTTGAGAAGACCGTACATGCAGTGTTGGGCCTTTGCAAAATCCTCAATCGTTATGCTCCCAAGTTGACGCTTGAGGATTTGAAGAACGACCCGCGCTGTTCGAGAATCCCAGACTTGAGTCTTGAGGTGGTGCAGCAGGTCATCAAAGACGTTGAAGCCAAGTTGTGGCGTGGTGTGACCCCATTCGAGAACGAGGTGATTTTTCATACGGGTCCGCATCACGACGATATAATGCTGGGCATCATGCCCCTCATCATCCGACAGTTGCGCTCTCCTTCCAACCAGGTGCATTTTGCCATCATGACTTCAGGTTACCATTCGGTCACCGATAAGTTTTTGTTGGATGCCTTGAACGACACGTTGGATTACCTGTATCAAGGCCGTATTGAGATGGTGAGTTATCCCGATTTCTTTGAACAGGGGTATCGTTTCAAGCAGGAGAAGGACATCCATCATTATCTCGACAATGTCGCGCGCAAGAACCCTGATGAGATGAGACGTGGCTTTTGTCATCGTATCCTTCGTGATGCTGTTGGTTTGTGGCATTTGAAGAGTGTGGAGGAAATCGAAGATAGGCTTGAGAAAGAGATACGTGCTTTGCGCATGTCATTACCGAATAGCCCTGAGATACAACAGCTCAAGGGGCAGATTCGTGAGTTTGAGGAAGAGCTCGTTTGGGCGTACGCTGGTACTGCGTTGGACCATGTCCATCACTTGAGACTGGGTTTGTATCATGAACAGGGAGCCCCTCAAGGATCATGGAAGCCTGACTTGGATCGAGATGTCATGCCCATTCTCAATCAGCTTCGTTCATTGAAGCCAACAGTGATCACGGTGGCTATGGACTGGGTCGGTTTGGGTCCCAATACACATTACAAGGTGATGTGTTCCATTGCTGAGGCTGTCAAACGTTGGGGTGAGGAATCCAATCTTAGCAGGTTGAGGATTTTCGGCTATCGCAACGTATGGTCAACATATCATCCGGCTGAAGCCAATGTGTATGTGCCTGTTTCGCTTAATTCGTTTGCCGTCTTTGAGAAGGCTTTTAAGGACAGTTATCTGACGCAAGTCAAAGCCGAGTTCCCTAATCCCGATTTCGACGGACCGTTCAGCGAGCTGTCGGAGAGCATCTGGGTGAAACAATATAAAGACATCCAGTTCCTCCTCGGGAAGGACTTTTTCTATGAGAACTCTCATCCGCTCATTCGTGCCACGCACGGACTTCTTTTTTTGAGACAGATGAGTGCTGAGGAGTTTGTTGATGAAGTAAATTGTTAAAATGAAATATAGTCTTTTGATTTGTATTCTATTGATGGTGTCCTCGTTGGATAGTTGTGCTTCAGTAAAAGGTAACGATAGTGCGCCTTTCTCTGACTATCTTACACCTTTGATGTTTGGAGCGAAAGGGGACGGTAAGCATGATGACACTGAGGCGTTGCGTAAGGCATTATATGAGTCAAATCAAAAAGGCAAAGTGTTGTATTTCCCATCGGGTTATGACTTCAAAGTGACGGGAACATTGAATTATTATAATAAGGAGTACCAATCCTATACGTTGAATATGATGGGTTGCATCCCGATTAAAAAAGGTTCTTACGTTCCCGAGAAGTTTGGAGGTATATCTGTGGAGAAAGGGGTTTCCTTATTTAAGTCTGCTACTATGAGTGGTAGTATTGAACGGGTTTGTGTAACCGGGAAGCGTGATTTAAATGTCCGTTTTTTCGATCATTGTGAATGCAAAGGACTTGTAATCCATGGATGTAACATTTCAAATTTTGGGGTGTTGTTTAGCGATACGCCTGTGCATAAGGTTAGCCAAATCACGCAAAATACTTTTTTGACTTTGTTTTATTTTGCGAAGAATGAAGATACATCAAGCGGTTTGACGGACTCCACCATCTCTTTGAATTATATCAATGGAGGTATGGAGCAGAACGACAATTCTTGTTTTGAATGGGCTTATTATAATGGGTCGATTGTGTCAGAAAACTTCATTGATTATTATAGGACGATTTATTATCCCAAAGCCACAAAGACGCAGACTTTTGTAGGTCCATTGAGTTATTCAAATCAATATCAGGTGTTCCGTTATTTTTATGCTGCTGGCAGCGACAATCTGCAATCGATTACCTTTATGTCCAATGCGGATTCATTCAATTGGAATGATCCAGTTACCCTTGAAAAGCTTCAGCTTTATAAGCCATTGACATATCAAGGGAAAGATGGCAAAATGTATGAGATGCCACCATACGTAGCTATCTGTCATTCTGCTTGGAATATCTCGATTCAGAATGCCAAGGTGGAGCGTAACATGAAGTCATTGGTATATATTCATTCAGGGCTGACAGAGTACGAACAGAATCGCTTTGAAGTTTCCTTTGTGGGAAACAATCAATATAAGAAAGGACAGATCAACTATAGAGAAGGGGATGCCAAACCATTTTATAATAATGGTAAGTATCTTCAAAACGAGGTGCAAATTGAAGGGATTGTGGAAGAGTTGGATGCCCTGCCCAATCTTTCTGTTGGCTGGACTTCTTCGTATCATGGACGCACAGTTCAAGTGAAGGGTCAGCGTTATAAGGCTGAGAATGTTTATGACGGGAAGAAGTGGAAGTCGGAATGGAAAAGGATTGATTCAAGTGAAGAAGAAAAAAGTAAATAACATAATTATTAAAAAATATGAAATTCACGATTATCGGCTGTGGCAATTCGGGTCTTATCCATGCAGCCAAATTATTCGAAAAAGGCCACAAAGTAGCTTTGTTGAAAACTTCCAATACCAATGGAAGATATTTTGACATTATCCAAGAAGAAAAAAGCTTCAAAGTAAAAGATGACACCATCCAAGGTAATGGCCGTGAATACGTTGTCAAGCCTTCGTTGATTACAAGAGATGTAAAGGATGCCATTGAGTTTGGCGATGTGATTATGGTGACAACCACCACATTACAACATGAATTTGTTGCCCAATTGATTGCTCCCCATGTTAGGGATGGGCAAACCATTATTTTGGTTCCTGGTTATATGGGTAGTCTCATCTTTAAGAAGTACATTGATAAGGATGTCACTTATAGCGAATGGGAGACTACTGCATACAATGGCCGTATTGTCAACAATGAATATGTTAGGATTTCGTTCTATAATCCTCGTAATGCCATTTCTGTGTTGCCGGTGAGTCGTTCACAGCAGGTGTTGGATGTCCTTTCGAACTGCTTCGACAACACTAAATATACTCGCAAGCACATCCTTGAATCGGCATTCCACAATCCCAACATGATTGTGCATCCGATTGGCATCCTTTTCTCTGCTTCGCGTATCGAATACAGCAATGGCGAATTTTGGATGTACCGAGAGGCATTTACGCCGTCTGTAGTTAATGTTATTAAAGCATTTGATGTACAGAAAAACAAGGTGCTGCAAGCCTTTGACTGCGAACCATTGGATTATTTTGAGGCCGCCAAGTGGCGCAATGAAGAAGACTTGAACATTGATGCCATGGCCGTGTTCCGCTCGTTTGCTGATTCAAGCAACAAGGGGCCTTCATTTATTAACCATCGTTATTTGCTTGAAGATGTGCCAATGGGTTTGGGTCTTTATATTTCCGTAGCCAAATTGGTGGGAGTTGATACCTCCATCCAAGAAGGCATTGCATCGCTTGCATCAGCATTATTGAACAAAGATTTAAAATCTGGAGCAAGGACAATTCAATATCTATTAGGGAAGGATGAAGTTTCTGTTGAAGATATAAAACAAGCAATTACAGAATAAGATAATGTTCCGCAAATATCCCGTCGGCATACAGAGCTTTGAAACCATTCGCCGCGACGGGTACATCTATATCGACAAGACTCCACTGATCTATAAGATGATTAGTGAAGGCAAGCCCTATTTCCTAAGCCGTCCGCGTAGGTTTGGCAAGTCGTTATTGTGTTCCACCTTGGCTGCGGTTTTCGAAGGGCGTCGTGAACTTTTCGGCGCTCTTACGACTGATGACGGTATTGAACAGCCGCAACGGGAAAGGAACGGAATATCACCGAGTGGATTGCGCGGCTGTGTTAATTATTTGTAGTTTTGCAAACAGATAAAACCGAAGTGAAATATGAATGTTCAGTTTGATAAGGAAAAGTCACTTAATGCATTGCTTTATGTGGCCAATCGTGTGCAACGCAAGGATTTCCATAAGATATTCAAGATCATATACTTCGCCGATCGTCAACATCTTGCCGATTGGGGACGCCCCATCACAGGCGACACTTATATCGCCATGGAAGCCGGTCCGGTGCCGTCGCGGCTTTACGACATGTTGAAGATTGTTCGCGGTGACTCATATCTGCCCGACACAGAAGGCTTAGGTAAGTATTTCCAGGTGGAGCACTGGATGTACGTGCGTCCTTTGCAGGATGCCGACCTTCACAAACTCTCTGCCAATGAGCAGGAGGCAATGTCAGAAGCTATCGAAAAATATGCAGCTCTTTCATACGATGAAATCAAGGAAAAGTCGCATGATGTGGCATGGCGTTCAACTGCTCGCGATTTTTCCATTAGCTGGGACAATATCGCTCGCGAGGCCGGACTTGATAGCGAAGAACTGGAGTGTGTCAACGAATTCTCTAGACTTGAGGCAGCCCTCAGTTAATCTCGACTACAATGTCAGATAATAATACGTTAGATCTAGCTGGCTTGCGCGATTTGGCTATAGTTCCTGGAGCGGTGTTTATTGGGCCTTGGGCCGATATTGACCACGAGAAGTTTCTCATTGTAGCCGGGGTATCAGAAGACCGCATCTTGGTATGTACCGTATTGATAAATTCCGAGATAAATCAATACATACTGAAGCGTCCGCGGATGCATTCTTGTCAGGTGGAACTGAAGAGAGACAACTATGATTTTCTTAGTCATGACTCTTATGCGAACTGCGCGCAACCTATCAAGGCGAAAATTGACCTCTTTGTGGTGGATGACATGAAGTATTGCGGCATACTGAATGAAGCCGACCTGATCCAAGTGCAGCAGCGTATCATCGCTAGTGGTAACATGACTGTCGAAGAGATGAACACCTTTTTTGGAAAGAAGTGATTTCTTGACAAACACTAGGGAAAGTATCGCACAGGCTTAATTCTAGAAAGCTATCAACTCTAAACTATCAACTTAAACGCAAACCCTCAACATAAACCATAGTTAATTACACAAATTCTTTCTTTAGCTTCAAGCCGCGAACTTATTGTGTCATTGTCACCAAGCCTAATGCTTACGGCTTGTAGCTAAAATACAAATCCCCTAACTAAAAAATGCCACAAAATAACCTAAAACAAAAAGCCGCCTCCGGTATGGTGTGGACAGCGTTGCAGAAGTACTCGACGATGTTCATCCAATTCATTTCGGGTATTATTTTGGCTCGATTACTTACACCATACGACTATGGTTGCATAGGTATGCTTGCCATTTTTATGGTATTGGCCGAGGCTTTCATTGAAGGAGGTTTTGGTTCTGCTTTGATACAGAAGAAACAACCTACTCAAGAAGACTATTCCACCATTTTCTGGTGGAATCTTGGTATGGCGCTTTTGATGTATGTCATTTTGTTTGTAAGCGCACCTGCTATTTCGCGGTTCTATGACATTCCTTTACTTTGTGATGTATTGCGGGTACAGGGATTAGTGCTATTCATTTATGCCTTTAATATAGTTCAAAGGAACCAATTAAGGAAAAAGTTGAATTTTAAAGTATTGTCAATAGTGACAATCATTACCTCGCTGATTTCATTAGCGGTAACAATCTTTATGGCTTATAAAGGTTTTGGGGTGTGGGCGTTGGTGGCGCAAAATTTGATTTCAGGAGCTGTTCCTGCTTTTGTGTTTTGGTTTTTTATTAAGTGGAGACCAATCTGGACTTTCTCAAGACAGTCGTTCAAGGAATTGTTCAACTTTGGCTTCTATATGTTTCTGACACATCTAATTACTAGTTTTACGAGTAGGATACAAGGGTTATTAATAGGGAAAATCTATAGTCCAACTACAATGGGGTATTATTCCAAAGCTATGAGTACGGAAAGTTTAGCGTCTTCAAGCATCACCTCAATAATGACTCAGGTAACTTATCCGTTGTATGCAGAGGCTCAGAATGATAAGAAACAGTTGGGAAATATGATAAAAAGACTTACAATGACCATATCATATATCACATTCCCGTTACTTTTTATTTTGCTTTTGACAGCTAAACCAATTTTCATACTGTTGTATTCGGATCGGTGGTTGGCATGTGTTCCGTATTTTCAGGTTTTATGTCTTGCTGGTATGGGTGGTTGTCTGACTTCGGTTAATACTCAATCAATAGCGGCTATTGGGTTGAGTAAAATAATGTTTACTTGGACTATCTTTAAGAGAGTAATAGGGTTAATAGCTGTGGTAGGTGGTTTGTTTTTGTTTGGTATGAAAGGACTATTGATAGGAGTGATTTTTAATAATTGGTTTTCATATCTTGTAAATACTCTTTTAGTGTCAAAATATATTGGCTACAAGTGGACATGCCAATTACTTGATTTGTGTCCAGTGTTTATTGTTTCTTTAGTTGCAGCAGCGGTTAGTTATTTGTGTGGGAGACTCTCGCCGTTAGGATTATACATGGATGCATTTATAGAGATTTTTGTTTTTCTTATTGTTTATTTGGGTTGGTCAATCCTATTCAAACCAGAGTCTTTTATTTATATTCTAGAAACTATACCCGATAGGTTTAGGTTTTGGGATAAAAAGTGATGATTATATACTATTTGACCTAGTATACAATACAAATAAAATAATAATATAATATTGGTTTGCACATGAATCGTATTAAACGAATAATAATCAATGCCTTATTGGATTTTCCACGTTTTTGGGTCAGATTACTTTATGGAAATATTTGGAACTTTAGAAATAAAATAAAAAAGAAAAGAACTTTTGACGATAGAACACCGTCTTCATACAGATGGAGTGGATGGAGGGTGCGATTGTACAATGCGTATTGGAGTTCATATGGCGGTTTTATAGGTGTTGATGCGGTCTTGGATTCGATTCCAATTTTTCCGCACGGGGCCCATGGAGTGTTTATCAGTAATTCAGCTCATATTGGAAGCAAGTGTGTTATTTTTCAGCAGGTTACAATAGGGAGTAATACAATAAAAGATAGCAAGAATCAGGGTGCTCCTTATTTGGAAGACGGGGTATATATCGGATGTGGTGCTAAAATTATAGGGAATGTTCATGTGGGCAGAAATGCAAGAATTGGAGCTAATTGTGTCGTTGTAAAAGATGTTCCTCCCAATAGTGTAACAGTTATTCGGGGCATTGAGACGATTGAAAAAGATTATGAATTAGATAACGAGTATTTGAAAAACCAAAATATACTAATTGAATCATTAGGAAATGATTAAAGACTTTATAATAATAGTATTGTGTGTTCTTGTTCTCATACTGACACGAAGGCAATTTTTGCGTTTGTTAAAGCGTTTGTTTCATAGATTTTTACCCCGTTCTATTCGCATTTTTCTTGAAAAACAAATACCATGTGTAAAAACATTGGATAACGATAAAAAGGCAAAAGATATAGTTTATCCCACCATGACTATTGAGCAGGAGTCAGCAGTGAAAAATGCGATAAGGATTACTTTTTCAGGGGATTTGATTCTTTTGAAAGACATGGTGGAAAATGGATATAACCCTGATACGGGTAGTTATAGTTTTGATTCCATGTTTCAATATGTAAAAGACTATTATGACCAGGCAGATTATAATATTGGTGTTTTTGAGGGGCCAGTGGCAGGGTCGCACAAAGGGTTTTCGACATCATGTTTCAATGATGGCATACCAATCTATTTGAATTTTCCAAAAGAATTTGCACAAGCTGTGAAAAGAGCCGGTTTCAATATGGTGACTTTGGCAAACAATCACATGCTGGATCAGGGTGTTGATGGTTTGTTTTCTACATTGGATGAATTAGATAACATAGGTTTGCCACATACAGGAGCGTATAGAAACCTCAAGGAGAAGTCTGTACACACTTTAGTTAACATAAGAGGAAAAAAAGTTGCAATGTTGGCTTATACTTATGGTAGCAATTATTATGATACAGACTTCTTTTTTCAAGAAGAAAACAATCATTTAAGCCGAATTCTCGTTGCTCCAAATAATAAACATATCAAAGAAACGCTTAAATCTGTCAAAAATGATTTTCAAGAGGTAAAAGAGATGAAACCAGACACCATTGTTGTACTTCCACATATGGGTAAGCAGTTCAGACATGCTCCAGATGAATTCCAGAAGTACTGGTGCAATGTTTTTGCCGAGAACGGAGCAGATATTATTCTATCAGACCATCCTCATGCTGTGCAACCAATAGAATGGATGTCTGTGTCTGACAGAAAGATATTAATTGTGCATTGTCCTGGAAATTTTGTTAATTCGTATATAAAACGAGATGGTGACGCTTCTATGATTGTAGAGTGTTATCTTGATCCAGATACCGGAAAACCTATTGCCTCTGCTTGTATCCCGATATACGCATACTGCAAATTTGGAAAAGAAAAAAAAGAGAACTATTGTGGAGTGCCTGTATTAGCGATGCTTCATCATAAGGAAATTGCATTTGGCAAATATGAATACAATAGAATCTGTGAGGTTCATAGTTTAGTTACAAATGTTGCAATGGGTGTAGATATTCAGATTGAAGACTTGCAAGAAAGATATTATTACATGCCAGACATTGGATACATTAGACAGTCTGAATCTAGTCTGTAATATTACTGATAATTCTTGTTTTCAACTCATAAAAAAACAATTTGATGAAAGAAAGTGCATGAGCTTTAATACTATATAATCACAAAAAAAAGCGATTTCCCGGTTAGTTTAATAAATATATAAACAGTAAGTAAAAATATGATTAAAATGAAAAATATTTTTTATTCCCATATTATCTCATTAGCATATAGATGTAACGCTAAAAGAAGAAGAGAAAAACACGATGGATACGGTATCTACTATATTAAAAAATTAAATAAACAAGGCGCCAATTTTGTTGAAGACTCATTGACAAAAGAAGAGAAAGCTGCAATAGTTAAGATATGGGGTGAAGATGGAAGAAAAAGTACATCGTTTAGTTTCTATAAACAATTTTGTGGCTATTTTAATCCTGAATTTGTTCCCGATGTGTATTATCACTATGCAGAGGATGTATTGAATTTGCGCTGGGCAGCATATTTTTTACAGCATAAGTGTAATCTGAAATTTTTTATTCCAGAGGCAAACCGTGCTGAAGTTATTCTTCAAAAGATAGACGGACATATTCTTGTAGACGACAATGTGGATGTTTCAGAACTTGATGCAATAAATAAGTTAATGCAATATCCGACGTTTGTATATAAAATAGCAAGAGGTACAGGTGGAGGTAAAGGAGTTAGAAAAATCAGTTTGGATGATATAAAGGACAAGGATGCTTATTTTGCGGAATTATTATCTCCAACCGATATAGAAGTAGAGAAGATAGTTCGCCAGAATAATTGGATGGCTCAGTTTAATCCAGATTCTGTAAATACGATTAGATTATTGACTCTAAATATAAATGGAAAATGTACTGTATTGAGTTCTTTTTTGCGTATGGGCGCGAAAGGCTCATTTGTTGACAATCTTAGTGGAGGACATGGTGTGTTGGTTGGAATAAACAGTGAAGGCAATTTAAATGAGTTTGGAATAAACAGTGGGATGGAAAGGAGGTATCAATCACCAACTGGTGTTTCTTTCAAAGGGATGAGTATTCCTGACTTTGAATCTATCAAGCAGAAGATTGTTGATTTTCATAAGAAAATTCCGTATGCCAACTTAATTGGATGGGATGTGGCAATTGATGAGAATAACACCCCAATCATCCTTGAAATAAATCTTGACGACGCAGCGATAGTAGCGCATCAGGCGTTTAATGGTCCGATATTTGGTGAGCGACTATCCGAAGTTCAAGAATATATTGAGAAGCGCAAATCGTCGTTAAGAAATAGAATAATGCTTTTTTAAATAGGGAAAATGGTAAAAAATTGATGATATGAAAAGAATGATTATGGGCAAAAGGGCATGCTCTCGAATGGGATTGTTGGAACAATGTCGGTTTTTTCCAAACATACAGAACAATATAGAGAATCAGAAGCGTTAGAGGTGTCATTTTATAAGAAAATAGTGGATGTTGCATATCAACAGGGTATGGAAATTAGTCCTCACACTATTAGTTATAATCCCGATGGCAGAGCGGATGTGATAAAGTATCTTCCTGTGTTAGAGGAAAACTATCATTGTAGAAACTGGATTGATCATTTGTTAAGAAAAACTAATATTTCATGTGGCTTGCATAGTGCTGGCTGTGACACGTCAAGTGTTTATTATATTATGGATTTGTTAAATCAATATGGATGCCAGTATTGCTGGTCTTATGTTGATATCCCGGCAGAGAAAGAGGCACCGGATGATCAATTATGGATGGGTCATTATATGTTTCCGAAACATCTTGTTTACCAAAATGAAAAACTTGCTTTCCCAAATGGAACATATATGTATCAGTATAAAAATGCATGGGAACAGTTGGAAAAAATGGTTGTGAAAAAAGAATATGATCCTATTCAATTGATGGAAGAAGTGATTGATAATTGTGGAGTATGGACGGATCATTGTTATTTAAGCGGTGATTGGTACCCTTTGTACGAAAAGGATAAGAAAAAAAGAGAATATAGAATATTACCAAAACTTGAATCATTTTTTGAGTTTTTGAAGGAAAGGAAAGAGAACGGTGATGTTTGGAATCCAACGATGTCTGAATTCTGTGATTATATGGTAGATCTTGAAAATATCAGTATTTATCGGTTGTCACGAGGAGTATATCAAATATGTAATTTTGGAGAAAAAGATGTAAATTGTTCATTTTATTATTGTGGTGATGGACTTATTATCCTTAATGGAAGGCCAATGCATTCAAAAAAAGTAAAGAATGGTATGATTTGTTGGGATAGTATTGAAGTGGTGTGTGGTAATTTGTTGATAATCAAATAATTATAATAATTTACAATCAATAATTGAAGAATTGGTGTACAGATAATAATGGTAGCCTATGAGTAAAGTACGTTTGTTATTTGCTGGTGACTTTTGCTCCAAGCCCTCAACTTCATTAATCACTCCAAGTGATGAATTAAAAAGTCTTTTGGCATCGTGTGATTGTCGTGTTGTTAATTTTGAGGTTCCACTAAAGCCTGAAATAGAGTTGCCTCCAAGAGAAGGGGAAAGGTTTTTCCAAAATGATGATGCACCACTTTTTCTTCGCCATCTCGGCTTCGATCTGTTTGCGTTAGCCAACAATCATGCTTTTGACTGGGGCGATGATGGCTTTTGGAAAACAAAAGCGGCTTTGGGAGAAGCTTCCTTTGGAGCGGGGACATACGAAGAAGCCTATAAGGTTAAGGAAATTGAAATCAACGGAGTAAAAATAGGCTTCTTGGCCTTGTCATATGCTGTTTATACTTGGCCGCTTCAAGATACAGAAAAACGTGAAGGATTAGGATGTGCCTACATCAATGATTTGAAAGTTAATCATATTATTATTGAAGCAAAAAAAAGACTGGATTATTTGTTTGTGCTGCCGCATGATGGTATTGAATATATTGATGTTCCAATGCCTGAAACTATTGCAAGATATAGAGATTTTATCGATTACGGGGCTGATGGTGTTTTTGGCTCACATCCGCATTGTCCTCAGGGTTGGGAAGAGTATAAAGGAAAACCTATTTTTTACAGCTTGGGGAATTTCTTTTTCAATAGCAAAGCAGACACATCGTATCGCGCTTGGAATCTGCCACATTGGTATGAAGGTAGATGTGTGATTGTAAGTATTGAGAATGACAGTAGTATTAAATATGAGGTGATCAACACACGCAATGTTGATAATATTGCTATTGAGATAGACCATAGTGAGGAGTCGAGGAAGCATAATGATACTATTTGCGGTATTTTGTCTAATCGACAGGCATATAATGATTTTATACTTCCTTATATGCAGAAATTAATTAAATTAGATATGGGCATATTGGAAGCTTTTTTTCAACCCCAAACAATAAAGCAGGCGTGGCAATCATTAAAAAAATGCATTAGTATTCGTGTACATCGTAAGAGTGCTGCGGCAGCTAATAAGGGCGTGTTGTATGTGTTCAGAAATGATTTAAGAAGAGCACGGGTTTTGAGAATGCTGCTCGGTAAGATAAAGATTTAAAAATTGGTTATAAATGGAACTTAGATCAAAAATTCAGGAAAACCTATTCATTGAAAAGTATCTGAAGCAAGTAAATGACAGCTATCAGAAACTGCCGCATAAAGTGAAACTTACTAAAGAGCAGGAACAAGAGATACAAGACTATTGGCAGGGATTGGTGGGATACGAGATCCCTACAGATTGGCACCGCTATTTCTTTGCGCGGACAGGTGTTTATTCCGTAAAGTACATTCCAACGAGTTTGTATCGGTTGGAATTGACAGGCCGGTTGAACCAACTGCCCTGGTGTGTTCCTTTCTCTGATAAAAACCTGAATGACATCGTACTGCCAACTATGAAGCAGCCGCATACTTACTTGAAAAACAGAAACGGGTATTTCTATGTTGAAAACAAAGCAGTTAGTTTGGAAGATGCGGTTGAAAAATGTGCTAATGTCGGGGATGTGATTGTCAAACCTACACTGACCTCTCATGGTAATGGAGTGAAGAAGCTGCATGTTGAAAATGGTATTGTTGATACCAAGGGTACAAAGCTAAAAGATTTGTTGCTGGATTATGGCAAGAATTTTTTGATTCAAGACCTTGTTAAGCAACATCCTGCAATGAATGCTTTGAATCCCGATTCAATCAATACGATAAGAATTGTGACTTATCGTAAGGGAATGGAAGTGTTTGTTCTTTATGCCGCAATAAGGATAGGAAGGAAAGGACAGGCTATTGATAATGAATCAGCCGGAGGAATTAGCACAAAAATCAACCTGGATGGTACGTTGTGTAGGTTTGCATACGGGGCTCCTGGTCAAGATAAGATAGAACTTACGGATACTGGAGTGAAATTGGAAGGGTATCAAGTGCCTTCATTTGAAAAAGCTTTGGCAATAGTGAAAGAACAGCATTTGAATCTCCCATTTCAGGATCTGGTGGGCTGGGATATTAGTATTGATGAAGCGGGAGATCCCGTGATGTTGGAATGGAACACTACTCCCGAACTTAGCCAGTCGGCAGTGGGACCTGCTTTTGGAGACTATACCGAAATGGTGGTAAAAGATGCTATGAGCAGACCTAATTCTCGAAAAGGAGATCCAACCTATCGTATGTTGGAGCCGGTTTATACCAAGACTGCTATAAAATATTATTTGCATAGATTGTTAAAGTAATCTGGAGACGTAAGGTTTATACATGAGGAAAATCAGTTTGTTTTTTGCGGGCGACTTCTGCTCCAAGCCGTCAACTTCATTGATCACAGTGTCCGATGATTTGAAGCGGTTAATTCAAAGCTGTGATTTGAAAGTTGTGAATTTTGAAGTTCCTTTGAAACCCGATGTCGAATTACCACCTCAACGTTATGAGCGTTTTTGGCAGCATGACGATACACCTGGTTTTCTAAGAAAGCTTGGCTTTAATTTGTTTTCTTTGGCTAATAATCATGCCTTTGACTGGGGCGATGAGGGATTGAAGAAAACAAAATCAGTATTTGGCGATCTTTCTTTTGGTGTTGGATCGTATGATGAAGCATATAGAGTAAAGGTTTGTGAAGTAGACGGTGTCAAAATTGGTTTTCTTGCTCTTACTTATGCTGCCTATACAGGGGTCTTTGATGATGTGGTTCATCATGAGGGGCTGGGGTGTGCTTATATTAATGACCTTCGGGTCAATCATGATATCATTGCGGCAAAAAAAGAAGTTGATTATTTATTTGTTTTGCCCCATGACGGAATAGAGTATATCGATGTTCCTTTGCCCGAAACCATCGCTCGCTACAGAGATTTTATTGATTATGGTGCTGATGGTGTCATAGCAAGTCATCCTCATTGCCCGCAGGGATGGGAGGAGTACAAGGAGAAACCGATTTTCTATAGTCTTGGTAATTTCTTTTTCAACAGCAAAGAAGATACGCTATATCGTGCATGGAACAGACCTCATTGGTATGAGGGAATGTGCGTTCAAATTGATCTTTTCGACAAACATATCAGTTTTACTATTTATAATACACGGAATATTGATAATATATCTCTTGTGCTTGATGATGGGCGTGAGAGGGATGAACACAATCAAAAGCTATGTTCCTATTTGCATAATAAGGAATTGTATTTGAATTATCTTAAGGAGCAATGCAAAATACTGTCGGTGGATCAGGAAATGCCAATTATTGACGGATCGATGTTCCCAAAGTCGTTGATGTCATACACCAAGCAAACAGTGAAAAATTTGATAAAGATTGTTAGAAGGCAGGAGGTTTCCAATGCCTTTTCCTTGCAGACTTTGTTAAGAAATGACACAAGGAGAAACGTTTTGCTGAGAACATTGAAAAATAAGTAATTAAAAAGAAAAGGGTTATTTAAATATTAATATCATGTTCGGAAAAATAAAAAAAGTATTTGATCTTTACAACAAGTATAAAACTGGTCAGGTGCAAGAGCGATATATAAAAAAATCGTTGAACGGATTAAAGGACAAGAAAACATTGACTAAAGATCAAAAGCATGAAATACAAGAATATTATAAAGGATTGATTGGAAAAAAAATTTCATTGACTTGCCATCAATACTTTTATTCTCGTTCCGGGGTTTATTCGAAAAAATATGTTCCGACTTATCTTTATCATACCGATATCATAGGTAAAGCTAATATGATGTCTTATAGGGATGCTTTGGCCGATAAGAATATGTGTGATATTATTTTGCCCGATGTCAAACATCCGAAGACTATTCTGAAAAACAGGAATGGTTATTATTATTGGGACGGCGAGCCGGTAACAAAAGAAGAAGCGGTCAGCCGTTGTCAGAATATTCACAATATGCTGATCAAACCCTCATTAGGGAAACATGGTAACGGAGTAAGGAGCTTGGAAGTGACCGATGGCGTTACGAATCATGAAGGAGCTACAATTGAACAAGTATTCGATGTTTATAAAAAAAATTTCCAAATCCAAGAGCGTTTGAAGCAACATGAGCGAATGAGCGCTTTGAATCCGACATCGGTGAACACTATCAGGATTTTAAGCTACCGTTCGGGTATGGAAGTATTAATCGTATATGCTGTGGTGAGGATTGGTAGAAAAGACCAGGTGATTGACAACCAAAGCGCAGGTGGCATGAGTGCCAATATCGACAAGAACGGGAAGTTGGAAAAATATGCTTACGGCGGATCGGTGGAAGACAAGATTACACAAACAGATTCAGGGGTGGTGCTGGAAGGCTATGAGATTCCTTCTTATGACAAGGTGCTGGAAACCGTGAAGAGGCTGCATTTCCAAATGCCATTCTTTGATCTTGTAGGTTGGGATATGGCAGTAGATGAAGTAGGTGATCCCGTCATTCTTGAATGGAACGCGAATACGGGATTAAGTCAGTCTGCTTTTGGTCCTGGATTGGGCGATTATACGGAAAGAATCATTAGTGAGTTGTGGCCAAGACAGAATAATTACAATAGGAATTGGTAAATTATTTCAATATATATTAATATGAATATTAAACAAAAAATCAGTGATATTGGAATCGTACAAAATCTAATTGATTGGATTGCTTATCAGCGGATTATCGATTATCGTGCCTTACCCGAAGAGAAACGTGTTGAGTTGATGATGGATCGCTATGAGGAAAAGTTCGGGTATCGATTTGATATTAAGCATCCCAATACCTATACTGAAAAAATACAATGGTATAAGGCATATTATACTGGGGATGGACATTTGGATAGGATTGTGGATAAACACTTGTTTAAACAATATGTGAAAGAAAAACTTGGTGAAGGCTATACGATTCCTTTGATTGGAGTGTGGACAGATATCAAGGAGTTGGAGAAAGATTGGGCAAATTTGCCAGAAGAGTTCTGCTTGAAATCAAATGCCAAGGATGCTGGTAGATGGGTTGAAATTATCCATAATAGGTCAGAGGTGGATTTTAAAAAGAAGAAAAGAGACTGGTCAAAGTGGTTGCAGATGAAGTGGACGTTGATTAATGGTTTGACAGTCGCTTATTACAATTGTACGCCAAAAATTTTGGCCGAACAGTATGTCGAAAACGTCAAAGACCAACTGTATGACTATAAAATAATGTGTTTTGACGGGCAACCGTTTTGTGTTGAAGCTGCTATGGAACGGTTTGGTAGTACGGGGCCGTCATTTACCTTTTATGACCTGAATTGGAATAAGTTGGACGTTACTTCAGGGCATCATCCCAATTTAGATGTGCCTCATCCACATCATTTTGAAGAAATGTTGGAGATTGCCAAGGTGTTGTCAAAAGATTTCCCACATGTTAGAGTGGATTTCTTTGATACCGAAGACAAACTTTATGTGGCTGAGTTGACGTTTTTCACCGGAGGTGGATATTCCTATTATGATCCACAGTCATTCAATGTACAAATGGGAAATCTATTCAAATTGCCAATTGAAGACCAAAACGACTGATTATGTTCAAAGATATATATACTAAATATGCCATTCGGCAAAATTGGAAAAAAGATATTCGAAACATTCGGGAAAAATTGTCCCATTGCGAAGTGAATCCATTGTCAAATGGACAAAAGAATGATATTCTCACCTATTATTCTACTTTACTAGGAAAAAAAGTGCCCGTTTATTGGCATGAATACTTTTATTCCAGAAATGGTAATTTTTCGGTAAAATACGTTCCCACATGTTTTTATCATTCGGATATCATCTACAAGCTTAATAACTTTGACTTACGTCACGCCTACGTTGACAAGGGAATCTATGATGTGTATTTCCCTGATGTGATTCGTCCCAAAACAATTGTTAAAAACATCAATGGGTATTATTACGATGATTCAAAACCGATTAGTCGTGAAGAGGCTTTGGAAAGATGTAAGAATCTGAACGGAGCTGTTTCTAAACCGACGCAAGAAGGCATGTGGGGTAGTGGTGTCAAAGTTTTCTCTTCCCATGATGGAAAAATGGATGATGGTAATACGGTTGAGTCTTTGATGGACAGTTATGGGAAGAATTTTATCATTCAGGAAAAGATACAGCAGCATGAGTCTATGGGAATGTTGAATCCTACTTCGTTGAACACCCTCCGTGTGCTTTCGTACCGTCAAGGTAATGAAGTCTTCATACTCTATGTTGTGGTTCGGATTGGAAGAAAAGGAAAATCAGTGGATAATGAGACTGCTGGCGGAATCAATGCGGATATAGACTTGTCATCAGGAAGAATAATAGATTGTGCCTACGGAACTCCAAGTGAAAAAAGAATTCCTGTGACTGATATAGGCACGGTATTAAAAGGATTTGAAATTCCTTCTTTTGAGTTGGTTATTAATGAAGTTAAGGACTTGCATTTTAGACTTCCTTATTTTAATCTAATAGGGTGGGATTTCGGAATTGATGAGAAAGGCCATCCTGTTTTGATTGAATGGAATCGAGCTCCAGACTTGAGCCAAACAGCGCATGGGCCTGCTTTTGGTGAGATGACTGATGAGATCTTTAAACGGATAAAGGTTTTAAAAGATACCAGGTTTGAATAACTATAAATATTCCAATTTTGTTTTTGTTTAGGTAATTATATTTAATAACAACATGTCAATTACAGAATCAAGATTAAGCAGATGGTTCAAACAAACACTGACCCGAATATCTCCTAAATTAAATACCCGGGTCATATATTTGACCAAATTTAAAAAGCCTATCAATTTAAAGAATCCTCAAACGCTGGATGAAAAAATCCAATGGTTGAAATTCAATACCTATTATCAGAACCCGTTGGTCACTCAATGTGCTGATAAATATGCTGTTCGCGAATATGTGGAGAATTGTGGTTGTGGCGAGATATTGAACGAGCTTTATGGCGTATATGAACATGTTGAGGATATTCCATGGAATACTTTACCCAAACAGTTTGTGATTAAATGGAACTTTGGATGTGGACAAAACCTGATTGTGTTTGACAAATCAAAGTTGGATGTTGAGGATGCAAAGAACAAATTAAAGGAGTGGTATAAAGTTCATGATACTTTTTATCTGACCTATTCTGAAATGCAATACAAAGGGATTCCTCCAAAACTAATATGTGAGAAATTGATTGAAACGGAAAACGGGGATGTACCTGTGGACTATAAGTTATATTGTTTTAACGGTGTTCCTGATTGTGTTTTGGTTTGTGGCAAACGTGGGCAGATGGAACATGGAGCAGAGTATTATTTCTTTGACAAAGACTGGAATCTGAAACGTTATAACAAGCGTGGAAAGGAGGCTCCTGCCGATTTCACTTTGCCAAAACCTGAAGGAATAGAAAAAGTATTTGATTATGCAGCTATTCTTTCCAAGCCTTTCCCGTTTGTGCGTGCTGATTTTTATTTGGAAAAGGGGAAAGTGACCTTTGGTGAGCTTACTTTCACTCCTTGTGGTGGATTTGATGTTAATAGACTCCCAGAGACCCAAAAATTGTTTGGTGATATGGTGAAAATCAATAATTAATAAAAAATGGAATTATCATTTTTGGGAAAAATCCGATATTGGGTTCTGTTACTACTCATAGCTCTCATAACTATCTCTTCGCATCCTATCATTGTTGATATGAGTCATGCAGCAGGAATGGAAAGTGGCACTATCCTTTCCAGGTATATTATTTTAGTTTTTGCAGGTCTATTCTTGTTGTGTTTTAATTTAAACTCAATGTTGGGATCAAAAGTAGTTAGGACCAGTTTGTTTATCATGGCGTTTATTCTGCTTTATGCATTCATTGTTGCCTCTTTTTTCGGAACTAATGTGATGATAAGCTATGCTCGAACTATTGCTGTTTGTGTGGTGGCAATTATGGTGGGTTGGCATTTGGATTTGGATCGTAAAAGATTTAATCAAGTTCTTCTTCTATTTGCTGGTTTGACCTTGTTTGTGGGACTTATGCAGGTTGTGATGAATATTGGTGGCTTTGAAATACATGATCAGTATGAAACAGATAATAAAAATTCATTGGGAGTGATGCTTGCCACCAGTGGAACGATTTTTTTGGTTATGGCCTTTAATTCTAAATCAAAACGTTTCGTGCAATTGGTGATGTATGGCCTTGCGATTTTGACATTTGTGGTTTTGCTTACCATTCGTGCCAGAGCGTCTGCCCTTACAGGTGTCATCGTTTTACTTTATATTTTATATGAACGCTATAAAGGGAAAAACTTTTGGTTTTATTTTTTGGTGGGTATAATGGTTATCACTTTGGTTTTTATCTGCCTGCCAGACTCCATGAAGCAATATGTTTATAGCAGCTTTTTTAAGAATTTTGAGGAGGGTGATATTACATCCGGTAGAATGGATCGTAATATTGCCGCCCTAGAGTTCTTGTCGAGTCATATCTTTTTAGGAAATCTAACCGAAAATATTTCAATAGGTTGGATTCATAATTATCCTTTGAACAAAATGTTTGAGTTTGGATTGGTGTTTTCTTTCCCGATTCTCGTCCTTTATTTATATCTGTTATTTAAAGCAATTGTAAAAACAATTCGGTCTGATAATCATAACAATTATAATCTTGGCTATTACCTATTGTTGATTCCATTTATTATTTCCATGGCAGAACCCACTTTCCCTTTCGGTCCTGGAACTGCTACGGTGTTTAATTTTATAGTTTTTGGCGCGGCACTAAGAAATACAGAGAACGAAAGAATAGGTTCAGTCCCCAATATAGTGTTTTCAGAACAAGAGTCTTGATACTATGAATATTTTTCTGCTGTCTTCTGTCTATCCTTCACAAAATGCACCAAGGGGAACAACTCCCGTGGTGCATTATTTTGCAAAAGAATGGGTACAGTTGGGACATAAAGTGCATGTTTTTCATACGGAGTCGGCTTTCCCCAAAGCTTTTTATGTATTAGGTCGGCCTTTTAAGGGAGTGATTGATTCAAAATTGGGTTATTTGATTCCAACAAAAGCCCCACAAGAATATCATGAAGAAAAAGATGGCGTTAGCATCTCTCATGTTTTATTGAAAAAAATAAAACCTCATAGCAGGTTCCCAAAAAGGCAAATACAGAGAGCTTTTCGTATTATTTCATCTTGCGTCGAAAAAGAAGGTGTTCCGGATTGTTTTGTTGGTCATTGGGATAATCCTCAATTGGATTTGCTGCATCTTCTTAAAGCCAAATACCATCGCCCTATTTGTTTGGTTTATCATAACAATCAGTTTTTGCAGCTCATGGATTGTTATGGTAATGAAATAATGGATCTGGTTAATGAGGTGGATCTTGTTGGTTTTCGCAATATCACCGCGCAATCAGCTTACGAAAAACTGTTTGGAAAACCCATGCGTTCTTTCATTGCTGCATCCGGCGTGTCGAAGCCTTTTATTGAAGCAGGAGAAACGTTTGATAAGGACATCAAAGATGTCCGAAGATTCCTCTATGTGGGAACACTGATAAACAGGAAGCATCCCGTTGCCGTGGTGGAAGCTTTACATCACTCTTTCCAACAAGAACAGTTTGAAATCACATATATTGGAGAGGGAAACGAAAAGAACCATGTGCAGCAACGTTTTGACGAGCTTGCCTGCAACGGTAAACTTACCTTTACGGGAAGAATACCACGTGACGAAGTAGTTCAGTATTTGAAACAATCAGATGTATTTGTGATGATTTCAAAAGGTGAGATTTTCGGATTGGTTTATCTGGAAGCCATGGCTTTGGGATGTATTACCATTGCTTCTCGCCATGAGGGTATTGATGGCATTATTGAAAATGGTGTAAATGGTTATCTTTGTGAAGCAGGAAACGCTGAGGAGTTGTCTTCCATCATTTCCACTATTCGAAAAATGTCACCTGAAGAATTGAAATCCATGTCGGAAAAAGCCAAAGCTACAGCAAAAGCTTATTCCGATGTGAATGTGGCTAAGAATTATATTAACGAGTTGAGTAAATTATTTTGAAAGAACAAACGCGAAAGCTTGTTATTGTTTGTCAAACGTCGGGTACTTTGATAGCCGACATTGCTAATGAAGCCCTAGGTCATTATGATGAAGTCACACTTTTGACAAGTGACTGCTCTACGTTAGAACGTCCCTTGGATAAAAAGGTGCGAATTGACAAAATCATACAGTATAATAAAAGCAGTGCCTTTAAACGATTGTTCACGTGGACGTGGGCAACCCTGCAATGTTTTCATAAATTGTTATGGCACTATAGAGGCTGTGAGATTTACTATTGTACCAATCCGCCGACTTCTTATTTTTGTTCCTTATTGTTGAAAAACGACTATCGGATCGCTGTTTGGGATCTTTACCCTAACGCCTTGAAATCAGCGGGAATGACCGAAAAAAGTTTTATCTGGAGGCTATGGTCACGGGTTAATCGCAAGGTGTTTTCAAGGGCAAAAAGTGTTGTGACCTTAGGAGATAGCATGAAAGGCGAAGTGATTCAATATTGTAGTGACAAACAGGTCTCAGTAGTGATGCCTTGGATTGGTTCAGAAAAACTACATCCGGTAGATAAGAAAGACAATCCTTTTGTACAAGAGCATCGGATTGGAGATAAGTTTGTTGTTTTGTATTCAGGGAACATGGGTTATACCCATTGTGTTGAAGTGTTAGTTGAGGTAGCCCAATTGATGAAGGAAGACAAGGATGTGTTATTTTTGATTATCGGTCATGGGAAAAAGAAGGTAGTAATAGAACAGATGGTTTCAAACTTTGCGTTAGAAAATGTGATGATTCTAAATTATCAACCTATAGAGATTTTCCCCTTTTCGTTGAGTTCTGCTGATCTTGGAGTTGTAACACTGGATGAAATGGTAGGGGATGTCAGCGTGCCTAGTAAAACGTTTAATCTCTTTGCTGTCGGAACGCCCGTGTTGGCCATCGCCAATGAAAAAACTGAGATGTACCGACTGTTGACAAAGTATGAGAACGGTAGATGTATTCCTAAACATGAGGTAGAAGAGATTGTGGATTTTATTCGTGAATTGAAAAACAATCCGGACTTACGACATCGGTATTCTGAAAATTCACTTCGTGCTGCAAAGGACTTTACTTATCACAATGCAAAGTTGTATTTTGAATAATTTTTGAAGATGAAAAGTGTAGAGAAGCGTTTTTTGTTGCCATTCATCTTGGTGACCATTTGTTTCGCCTTGTGGGGCTTTGCCAACGACATCACCAACCCTATGGTGAAAGCGTTCAGCAAGATATTTCGTATGAGTGTCACTGATGGCACCTTGGTGCAGGTGGCTTTTTATGGTGGGTATTTTTGTATGGCTCTGCCTGCGGCACTTTTTATTCGTAAATTCAATTATAAGGCTGGTTTGTTGATGGGGTTAGGACTCTATGCTTGTGGCGCTTTGCTGTTTTTACCTGCCAAAGCTTCCGGCAACTATTATCCTTTCCTGCTGGCATACTTTATTCTGACCTGCGGTCTCTCGTTTCTTGAGACCAGTGCCAATCCTTATATCTTGTCGATGGGGGATAAAGAGACTGCAACACGACGACTTAATTTGGCACAGGCTTTTAATCCCATCGGATCCTTGGCGGGTATGTTCGTGGCGATGCGTTTCATTCAATCTCGTCTTGACCCGCTGAGCACCGAAGAACGTGCTTTGCTTGATGATGTTCAGTTTGAAACCGTGAAAGCCTCAGACTTGAATGTGCTTTGTCAGCCGTATTTTATCATCGGAGTGGTCTTAGTGGTCATGTTTGTGCTTTTTTTGATTGCTTTGCCTAAAACATCCCCAGAGGAATCCGCCGGTGTACCCATGGGTAGCTTCGGCGACACTATGAGGCGCTTGTGGAAAAACAAGACCTACCGTTATGGCGTTCTAGCCCAATTTTTCTATGTCGGGGTACAGATTATGTGCTGGACCTACATCATTCAATACGGCACTCGTGTTTTTGTTGAAGAAGGAATGCCTGAACTTGACGCGGAGGTGTTGTCGCAGCGTTATAATATCATAGCCATGATTATTTTCTGTGTCAGTCGGTTCGTATGTACTTGGTTGATGCGATACTTTAAGTCTTACAAGATGCTGACGGTGTTTGCCTTGGCAGGAATTGTATTGGCGGCAGGTGTCATCTTCATGAAAGGCCGCTTGGGATTGTATTGTTTGGTAGGCATCTCTGCATGTATGAGTTTGATGTTCCCCACGATATACGGTATTGCACTCCATGATGTGGGTGAGGATGCTAAGTTGGGCGCAGCAGGATTGATTATGGCCATTCTTGGTGGCAGTGTGTTGCCGCCATTACAGGCAAGAATTATTGATGGCACAGGTGTAATGGGATTGCCTTCTGTCAATGTCAGTTTTATTGTGCCCTTGTTGTGTTTTGTGGTGATTGTATGCTACGGGCTTTATGTGTCCCGTTCTCATAAACAGCTTGGCTTGGAAAAATGAGTGTGAAAAAAGTTTTTGTGAGTGGTTGTTATGACTTGCTTCATAGCGGTCATGTGGAGTTTTTCCGAAGGGCATCGGAATATGGCGATTTGTATGTGGGCATTGGTTCCGATAAAACCATCGAGGGATACAAACATCATAAGACCCTTTATCCTGAGCAGGAGCGTCTGTTTATGGTTCAGAGCATTCGATATGTGAAAGAGGCATACATCAACCAGGGGGATGGGATTTTGGATTTTGTTCCGACCTTGGACATCGTGAAGCCGGATATTCTGATTGTGAATAGTGATGGCGATACCGAATCCAAGCGTCGTCTCTGCGAGGAACGTGGTATGGAATACATTGTGTTGAACCGTGATCCCTACGAAGGACTCGTTGCACGCAGTAGCACTCATCTGAAGGAGGAATTATGCCAAATTCCCACTCGACTTGATCTTGCCGGGACATGGATTGATCAGCCTTACGTGAGTCAGTATGCTCCGGGATGGGCGTTAACCATCAGTCTTGAACCCACCTTTGAAATACGTGAAAGATGCGGCCTCAGCACATCGACACGCAATTTGATTAAACGTATTTGGCCCTATCAATTGCCCAAGATGGATCCAGAAACTCTTGCAAGGCTTGTGTTTTGCTTTGAGAATCATCCTGAACGTAATGATGGAATTATCAGCGGGGCACAGGATTCCATAGGGATATGTGTTCCTGGATTGTGCCGTCATTATTACGACAACCATTTCTGGCCAGAACGCGTTGAGACATGCGAGGATGAGGGAATCCTCCAGTGGTTGGAGGGACATCTGGTGATGATCCCGATGGAACCGCGACCCGATGGCTGTTCCGTAGTAGAAGGGAAAGACATTACGACTGAGAAAGTCAAAGCACTTGCTTCTGCAGCTGACCGTTGCTGGGAGGCAATCATGAAGAAGGACCTTGCAGCTTTTTCATTCGCTTACATGGATAGTTTTAAGGCACAGGTTTCCATGTTTCCTGCTATGATACAGGGTTCAGTACCTCGTTATATAGACCAATACAAAGATAAGGTGTTGGCTTATAAAATGCCAGGAGCAGGTGGGGGCGGCTATTTGGCTTGTGTGGTGCAGGATGCGGCCATGTTTGTTGAAGAGCATCCTAATGCCATAGCATTGCATATCAGAAGAAGCGATAAGTGATATGAAAAGATATTGTCAAACCTTGACCCTTGTCGATGACGAGGAAATGATTCAGAAATACGTTGAAGCCCATGCACATGTTTGGCCGGAAATCATTCAAGGACAACGTGAAGTGGGCATTCTCGACATGCAGATTTATTGGAAAGGCCGTGTTTTATTTATGATATGTGATACGGTGGATAGTTTTGACTGGGATCGTGACATGGCTAGATTGGCTCTGTTGCCTCGTCAGGCAGAATGGGAAGCTTACGTGTCGCAATTCCAAGGATGTGCCGCTTCAGCTCGAAGTGATGAGAAATGGCAGATGATGGAACGGATTTTTTAATAATTACTTCTATAGTATTGTTAAAACGTATAATTATTGATATAATTTCATTTGCTTTATTATCATATAATATATCTTATATAGACTAACTTATTAATCTACTTATCTACTATTACTATTTACTATGAAAAAACTCGACATCTTTCAACAAAAAGCAATCCGGATTGCTTTCTTTGTCCTTCTATTTTGGGTATTAGGAATGACAGAAGCTATTTCCCAAATAGGGGCAATAAACGCTCTGTTTTCAATAAATGAGCATGGCAATCGTGTCTATTTTTCTCAAGGTAACTTACAATATATTGGAAGTGCGGAAACTCCATATTGGAAGTTTGCAGACCATCAGTGGGACTGTTTTGGGTCTTCAACAAACCAAAACAGTAGTAATCAGAATGTTGACCGGGATCTCTTCCCTTGGGGAACCAGTGGCATTAATCATGGTGCAAGAGTGTATCAACCATGGGGTATCGACACTCAGGACAACTGTTTTTACGCGTATGGTTCTCCTAATGCTAATTTGTATGATCAAACGGGACAGGCTGATTGGGGGTATAATGCTATCGCCAATGGAGGAAATCAGACAGGTATGTGGCGTACTTTGACTAAGGATGAATGGACTTATGTTTTTAACAATCGTTACACATGGTCGGGTATTCGATTTGCTATGGCTAGAGTAAATGGAATGAATGGTGTGATTTTGTTACCCGATGATTGGAATGCATCATATTATCCATTAAACAAAACCAATCAAAGATCGGCAGGCCATTCCAGTAACATAATTACAGAAGAGCAATGGGATACTTTGGAGCAACACGGTGCAGTTTTCTTGCCAGCGGCTGGATATCGACATAATGTAACAGTATATGAATTTGGAACTTTTGGTGCTTATTGGTCTTCTTCCTATTATGATGGTGAGAATACAACATACTCCGACAGCGAAGACGCATACGACATTTATATGTACGGTTCTTTATATGTGGGAAGCAATTATTCGCGTCACTATGGTGAATCTGTGCGTCTCGTTTTTCCTGGCCCCGATGGTTTTTATGGCATCAATGCCGTACCTAGTCCCCCAGATTTTGGCATAGTGGAAGGGATGGGGAATTATCCATTGGGTGCTGTGTGCTCTCTTACAGCGACTGCCAATGATGGATACCTCTTTGTCAGTTGGACGGAAAATGGAGATGTGGTATCTAATGATTCTTGTTATTCCTTTATTGTTGAAAGTGATCGGGAATTAGTGGCTAATTTTACTAAACCTGACGGAGTCCTTATTACGCTCAGACCTGGTTGGAATTGGATTAGCTATTTGCTGGAGGAAGAAGTTGCAATTGAAGAAGCTTTGGCGAATCTTGTGCCTTGTGATGGCGACATGATCAAGAGCCAGAATTCGTTTAGTGTTTACGATGCAAACACAGGTGGATGGTCTGGCGATTTGAGAACTATGATTCCTGGTGAAGGTTATGTTTATTGCAGATATGGCTCACTTACAAGGTTCACATACCCTAAGTTGTAACTGTAATGAATATTTTATCGTTTGAATCAGAAATGGATTATCTATGAAAAAGTTAATTCTTATCGTTGTGTTATTGACCCAGTGCTTCTTTATTAATGCCCAAACCAGCCTTAATGAAGCGGTGGATTTTGAGACAGTTGACATCGATGGGAATCCAATCCATTTGTTCGAAATTCTCGATGGGGGACAATCGGTGCTTATTGACTTTTTCTCTGCTGAATGTGGAGGTTGCCAACAGACTTTATCTCCTATTTTGGAAAGCTTTCCTTATTATGGATGTAATCTTCATGAATTGTATGTCTTAGGTGTTTCATATACTGATACCGACGCTGTCCTTGCTCAATGGCGTGTTGACAATGGGGTGGAAATGCCCATTATTGGCAAAGAAGGTGGAGGTAACACTATTTTCAGCGCATACGGAATCAAGGTATGTCCTAGCATTATCCTCATCACACCTGACCGAAACATCGCTGTCAAATCCATGTATCCATTTGTGTTTGATGATGTAGTAAATCAACTAACAGCTTTTGACATTCAACCTTCAGATTGTACCGTAGAATTATGTGAAGCTCCATTTAATCTGACTGCGACTTTTACGGAAGATGCGGTGACACTTTTTTGGAATGAGACTTCTGCCGCGGTTCGATTTGCCATATATCGCAATGGGGAAATCATTGATTATGCAGATGATACTTTTTATATAGATCAGAATATAAGGGGGGAGAATTTGTATTGTTATTATGTAACAGCTATTTGTGAAGATGAGCAAGAGAGTCCTAATAGCAATACGGCTTGTGTGAATATCCCCATCAGTGATACCAATGAATATCGAAAAGATAATTTTTACTTGTATCCCAATCCCACTTCTGACATTATGATTGTCAGAGGGCGAAGATTAGATGAGGTAAAAGTATATAATCTATTGGGACAACTGGTTGAGGAAAAAGAAGTTTATAAAGATTATTGTAAATTAGATTTCTCGAATTATGAAGCTGGTGTTTATGTGATTAATATTTCTTTGGGGTCATTTTTTACTAGCCATCGAGTAGTTGTGATTAGATGATTTTTTGATATGAATGTAATATTTTTAACTATGTCTGTCCTTAAAGAGGTGGACACTCATGGAATTTATGTTGACCTTATGCGGAAGTTCCGAGATGAAGGTCATAATGTATATATTGTGTCGCCAAGAGAACGACGCTCTGGCGAAAAGACCAGCCTATATAAGACGGGAGGAGTTCGCATCCTTGGTGTCCGCACCCTCAACCTTCAAAAAACTAATGCTATTGAGAAGGGTATAGGACAGGTGTTGGTGGAAACACAGTTCAAAAAAGCTATCAAACGTTATTTGGGTAGTGTTAGGTTTGATTTGATTCTTTATTCCACGCCGCCAATTACTTTCCCAAAGGTGATCCAATATTTGAAGTCCAGCAATCCCTCAGCGAGAACCTATCTGTTGTTAAAAGACATATTCCCTCAGAATGCTGTGGATTTGGGCATGATGTCGAAAACAGGACCGAAGAGCGTGCTGTATCGCTATTTCCGTAACAAGGAAAAGAAACTTTATGCTTTGTCGGACAACATTGGATGCATGAGTCCGGCCAATGTGCGTTATGTTATAGAGCATAACGTGGAGGTTAAACCCGAAAAAGTAGAGCTGGCTCCTAATTCATACGAACAGGTGGAACTGGTGTGGCTGTCGGACGATGATCGTCGCGCTATCCGTCAGAAATACCACCTGCCAGTTGATCGTCCCATATTTATTTATGGAGGTAATCTGGGCAAGCCACAGGGTATTCCTTTTTTAATCCAATGTTTGGATGCGAATGCTAACCGTGAGGATTGTCATTTTGTAGTGGTGGGTAATGGAACGGAATATGGAAAACTGGAGAGTTGGTATAAAAACAAACACCCCAAAAGCGTTTCAGTGTTTGAACGTTTGCCGAAAGAGGATTATGACCAACTGGTGCGTGCTTGTGAGGTGGGATTAATCTTCCTTGATTATCGTTTCACGATTCCGAATTATCCATCCCGACTGCTTCCTTATTTGATGGAAAAGAAACCCATTATTGCCGCCACCGACCCAAACTGCGATACGGGCAGCATTGCAGAGCAGAACGGTTATGGCTATTGGTGTCCTAGTAACGATGTGAACGCCTTTACAAAGTGTGTGGATAAGATGTTAAAGTCTGATTTGGTGAAAATGGGAGAGAATGGTTATTTGTTCTATCAGAACAATTATACTATCGAGCATACGTTTAATCAAATTATTCAACACTTCTAATGGGAATTAGAAAGTTTTTGAGATCCAGCTCTTTTGTGTCAAGCCTCTATTATGGCTTGCATCTTGATGAGCTTCCTGCGGCATTGAGTATGCGTTCCTACATGCATTCTGTGGAGGTTGCTATCAAGAGATATATGCCCGAAGCGACCGATCAAGAGCGAGAACAGGCAAAAACTGATATTCGGCATTGCTATTTAAAATATAAAATCTCACCAACCGAGTATTTTTTATTTGATTTCCAGAAACTTCCGCCTGAAGAAAGAGCCTCATATCTTTCCGACAAAATGATTTACATGACCGCTGGGAAAGTGATAGATAGAAAGTTGCATGATGAGCAGTTGGAGAACAAATATAATTTCTATCAGTTAACCCAAAAGTATTTTAAAAGAAAAGCCATCTTAATAGAATCGGTCAATGATTGGAGTCTGTTCAAGGATTTCAGCACTGAGTTCTCTGACTTTATTATCAAACCCAACACCAGCGGATGTGGAAGTGGCATACGGGTGGAACACGTCTCCAATGAAAGTGAAGGGAAGGCTGTGTTTAACCGAACGATACACTCTGGAAATCAATGGATTGTGGAGGAGTTGATTCGTCAAAGTGATGACATGGCTTCTTGGAATCCATCCAGCGTCAACACGGTTCGAATTTCCTCTTTCCTGAATCGTAAAGGTTTCTTTATCTTATGTCCTTTTATAAGAACAGGTCGAAAAGGATCGGTGGTGGATAATGGAGGAAAAGGGGGCTTGTATGCGGCTATCGACGAAAAAACCGGTCGAATCATCACCGACGGTAAAGACGAGATGTGTGTCGTTTATTCGGAACACCCTGATTCGCATGTTGTTTATAAAGGATGGCAGATTCCTGAGTGGGATGAATTATTGAAGCTTGCCGAAGAAATCCATCAATTGTTTCCTAAGCATAAGTATATTGCGTGGGATTTTGCCCATACTGACAATGGCTGGGTGCTTGTTGAAGGAAACTGGGGCGAGTTCATCGCCCAACAGTCCACCATGAAACGAGGCTATAAAAAAGAGTTTATGGATTTAATTCTTGGATAAATCACTGATTGTATGGATATCAATAGGTTTTCCAAAAAGATTGTTTCAAGATTCGATTTGTTCTTTTGGGAAAAAATCGGAAGGTTTCGTTATGTCAAGAAAATGGCTAAGATGAGAGCCAAAGTGGTGGGAAAGGGCGCATTGAACAGTGATCAAAAAAGGGAAATCGCAAAAGCCTGGGGCAACAAATACAATAATTCTAGATATTTGAAATTGTATTCAAACTATATGTCTTCGGGTAAAGACCATAAACTTGCGGATTATATCCCCGATGATTTTTATATGGATAAGGTGGAGCCTTTCTTTAACAAACCATTGATAGCGCGGAAAAACGAAGATAAAAACCTTTATGATTTGTTTTTTGGGGATATCACAATGCCTCGAACAATCCTGAGATATGTGGATGGTGCTTTCATGGATGAGGCTTATAACCTAATGACGAAAGATAATGCCTTGAAAATGTGTCAACAATATGACGAGGTGATTATCAAAACAGCTTCTGAATCAGGGGGTGGACATGGAATCACTTTTTGGAATCGCAATGAGTCGTTGGCTGATTTGGAAAAGCGAATCAAAAAGGGTGACAACATGATTGTTCAAGAGCTTGTCAAACAACATCCTGAGATGTCGAGACTGCATGAAAGCAGCATCAACACCTTGCGTATCATGACGGTGATGTTTGAGGGTCAAGTGCATGTGATGACTCATTTTGTGAGAATGGGGGTGAAAGGCAAGCGGGTTGACAATGTGAGTAGTGGAGGCATGTTGTGTGGTATTAATAGGGATGGAACCCTTTTTGAAACAGGTTATGATGAACATGGGAAACCCTATCTGTCGCATCCTACTTCAGGGACGGTTTTTAAAGGTTTTAAGGTTCCTGCATACGATAAATGCATTGAGTTAGTGACAAAAGCGGCTCCGAGACTTTCCCATTTTGCCAAGTTGATTTCATGGGATGTCGCTGTGACTCAGGATGGTGAGCCCTTGCTGATTGAAGCGAATTTGACTTATTGTGACATCGGGATTTATCAAATTGCTTGTGGTCCCGTTTTTGGCAGTGGAGAGATTAAAGATCGAATCCTTTCTTCAATAGCCAAGGTTTGATTTTTTTTAGTATTTTTGCAATCATGAAAGATATAGCGATATATGGTTTTGGCGGTTTTGGTCGCGAAGTGGCATGTCTGATACGGCATCTGAACGCGGTGAAACCAGAGTGGAATGTGGTGGGTTTTTTCGACGATGAGGTGAAGCAAGGCACTGAGTGTAAATACGGTAGGGTGCTGGGGGATTTTAATACACTGAACGCATGGGACAAACCTTTGTCGGTGGTTATTGCCATCGGCTCTGTGAAGTCTTTAACCGATATCCTTGATAGAATCACCAATCCAAAGGTTGATTTTCCTAATTTGATTGCTCCCAACTGTTTCTTTTTTGATGAAGATACCGTATCCATGGGGAAGGGGAATGTCATAACATTTGGGTGTCGCTTGAGCTGTGATGTTCAAATTGGAGATTTTAACATCATGAATGGATGTGTCAGTTTAGGTCACGATGTGACTTTGGGCAGTTACAATTTGTTGCTTCCAGAGACTCGGATTTCGGGACAAGTCATCATTGGTGACCGTAATTATTTCGGCGCTAAGTCGTTTGTCATGCAGACTGTGAAGATAGGTAATGACAATCGTTTTGGAGCCGGTTCTTTTGTTTTTCGTAAAATCAAAGATGATGGCTTGTATATGGGCAATCCATTGAAAAAAGTATCGATAGAATGAGTACAAATACAGATCAATTCATAGAACTATTTGCTGAAGCCCTTGAACGAGATGGAGAGATTAGAATGGTGGATGAGTTTAGAAATTATCCGGAATGGAGTTCCATCACCTATCTTTCGCTCATTGCCATGATGGATGAGGAATATGGGGTGCAAATAGAAGAGGAAGATTTCAGGAAACTCAGGACTGTTCAGGCCTTATACGAGGCTTGTGCCAATCATTAATCTATGGCTTTGCTTCAATTTGAAGGTGTGGGTGTCACCGCTTTGAGTGCAGCGGTGCCGAGACGGATCATCGTTAACAGGGAATATACAGAAGTGTTTTCCCAAGCGGAAGTCGATGAAATTATTGATAAGACAGGGGTTGAACAACGCCGTTTTGTCGATGAAAACACCTGCTCGTCCGACCTGTGCCTTGCCGCTGCTGAAAAGCTGATTGCTGATAACGGGGTTGAAAAAGAGGATATTGACCTCTTGGTGTTTGTTTCGCAAACTCCTGATTATCGGATGCCAGCCACTTCGGTGACTTTGCAGCATAGACTTGGGTTGGCAAACAAGACCATTGCATTCGACATCAACCTGGGGTGTTCCGCTTTCATTTATGGACTCTCTGTAGTATATGGCTTGATGGAAAGAAGCCATCTGAAGAAAGCTTTGTTGCTGGATGGCGAGACACGTTCGAAAGTGTATTCAAAACATGATCGTCGTTCAGCGTTTTTGTTTGGTGACGGTGGGGTGGCGGCCTTGATTGAACGCGACTCCAAGTTCGGGAAAAGTTATTTCTCTCTCAATTCGGATGGCTCACGTGCCGATTTGATCATGATTCCGGCAGGTGGTTATCGCAAGATGAGTTCCGCTGAGACCGTGGTGGAGAAAGTGGTCGATGAATTCGGGAATATGCGAAGTGAGGAACAAGGCTATATGCGGGGTGGGGATGTGTTTAACTTTGTAATTCGTGAGATTCCTCGAGACATCAAAAATACGTTGGCGTTGTCGGAAAGGAATTTGGAAGATTTCGATTACGTGGTATTTCATCAAGCCAACAGCTTCATCAACTCATACATTATGAAAAAAATGAAACTGGATGCAGCAAAGGTTCCGACTACAATATCAAAATTCGGGAATACTTCTTCGGTATCGGTGCCTTTGACCATTGTAAGTGAATTGAGAGGAAAATTGGATGGGCCAAAAGAGTTGTTGTTAAGTGCTTTTGGTGTTGGAATGACCTGGGCAACAGGTGTCGTCCCGTTTGTGGATTGTCATATCAGTGAAATAGTGGAGGTTGAAAATGGGAAAGCAGTTTAATCCTTTTTCACTTGAGGGTAAGCTTATTTTGGTTACAGGAGCCTCCTCGGGCATTGGCCGACAATGCGCCATTGATTGTAATAAGATGGGGGCAAGGGTGATAGCTCTTGGTCGCGACCAGGATAGGCTCAATAGCCTGATGGCTGAGATGGAAGGGGAAAACGACAGCTTTTCATTTGATTTAAATGATCTTCATGGAATCAAAACTTTAATAGAAATGATGGTCGAAAGACATGGCAAACTGGATGGTTTTGTGCATTCAGCGGGTGTTGAGGTGACCAATCCAATAAAGTTGTCAAAGCCAGAGGATTTTGAGTCCCTTTATCGATTGAATTGTTTGAGTGCTTTTGAGATTGTGAGGAATCTATGTGGGATAAAGACTTTTAATCGGGGTGGTTCCATTGTATTTATTAGTTCAATCACAAGTTTGATTGCACGCAAAGGTTTATCGGCATACGCTGCCAGCAAAGGCGCTTTGGTGAGTGCGGCAAAGGTATTCGCTTTAGAGATGGCACCAAGGGAAATCAGGGTGAATGCTGTCTTGCCAGGAACTGTGCTGACCCCCATGATGCAGAAAGCCATGGATGCCATGGAAGAGGAGCAGAGAAATAATAGAGTAGAGGGGTTCCCTTTGGGTTTGGGTAAACCGACTGATGTTTCCAATGCCTGTATTTATCTGTTGAGTGATGCCTCGCGATGGGTGACAGGTAGCAGTTTGGTGGTTGACGGAGGATATACAGCATGTTAAAGAATTAAATGCATTAGACTATGTATAAACATTTTTTTAAACGATTATTTGACCTTATCATTTCGGGCATAGCCTTGCTATGCATTGGATGGCTGTTGATTATTATAGCAATAATTCTGCATTTTGCCAACAAAGGTGCGGGAGCTTTCTTCCTTCAAGAAAGGCCTGGTAAGGATGAGAAGATTTTCAAGGTGATTAAGTTTAAGAGCATGACGGATGAAAGAGATTCGGAGGGAAATCTCTTGCCAGAAGCACAAAGACTCACTAAAATTGGTTCATTTATCAGGAAATTTTCTATAGATGAATTGCCCCAGTTGATTAATGTGTTTAAGGGTGATATGGCGTTTATTGGGCCACGACCTCTGCTTGTGAAATACTTGCCTTTATATAGTCCAGAACAACATCGACGTCATGAGGTGAGGCCAGGTATGTCAGGTTGGGCGCAAGTTCATGGCCGTAACAATATCAGTTGGACTGAGAAGTTTAAACTCGATGTTTGGTATGTGGATCACTGTAGCCTTTGGGTCGATATAAAGGTTATTTTTCTTACGATAAAAAATGTAATTACTTCTAAAGATATTATTTTAACAACTGGGCCTTTTACAGGAGATAATTGATATGAAAAAGATAATGATATTAGCGGGTGGTAACGATCAAATCGCTTTGATTGAGGAATTGCGTCGTTATTTCAATGGTGATGTTGAGATTTTGCTTGTTGATATGGCTGCCAATGTCAGGGCTATTCCATACGCTGACAGATTTTTGCAAATTAGTACAATGGATAAGGCTGCGGTGTTAAAAGCGGCAAGGGAGGAAAAGATTGATTATATTCTTACGGCTTGTGGCGATCAGCCATTGCAGACTATGGCGTATGTTTCGGAGGAGATGGGATTGCCCACCTATCTTTCACAACAGGATGTGAGAGATTTGACAAACAAGCGCTTTATGAAAGATAAGATGGTGAAGTGTGGCATTCCCACTGCGAAGCATATTTATATCAATAAACAATGGGATGGTAATCTTCCTGATTTCAATTATCCTTTGGTCGTAAAGCCTGTTGATAGTAATGGCTCGAAAGGTGTAAAGAAGGTTTTTAATAAAGAGGAACTTAATGTTTCACTTGAAGAGGCTTTTCGTTATTCCTTATCGGGCGATGTGATTATTGAAGAATACAAACAAGGAGAAGAGTTATCTGTAGATGTTTATGTTGAAGGTGGCGAGGCAAAGTTGCTTTCAGTCACGGCATCCAAGAAGATTAAAGAAAACACAAAGTCTTTTACTATAGTTCAAAGCTATTATCCGGCTCCTGTCAAGTTTAGTGAAAAACGTGTTGAAGAGATTGCTCAGAAGATAGCTGATGCTTGGGGGTTGAAGAACACCCCTTTGTTAGTGCAAATGATTGTGGATGGAGATGATTATAATGTGTTGGAGTTCAGCGCAAGGATGGGTGGCGGATCGAAATACCATTTGATTCAAGTGCTTTCTGGGGTTGATATCATGAAAGTATATGTTCAGATGGTGATGGGGGAAAAACCTCATGTGGAGCCTAAAAAGGTCTGGAACAATGCAATAATGAGTTATGTGTATTGTTATCCAGGTGAATATGCTGGACTTAGTGGTTATGATGAGCTTTCAAAAACTGGTGATATATTTAGTTATTTCATTTATCGGCCAGCTCCTGCTCAAATAATCAAATCCGATACAAGTAGTGATCGTGTGGCAGGTTTCCTTGTGGTTGGCGACAATGAAAAAGAAGTTCAAGAGAAACTTCAATATGCTAATGCTCATTTGAAAGTTTTGGATGATAAGGGGAATGATATCATGCGTCATGACTTCTATTGATTATCTGTTTAATTATTATAAGTATCGCAAATTTCTTTTATTATGAAGATATCGGTTATTGGTGCTGGCAATGGTGGTCAGGCTATTGCTGGATATTTGGCTATGTGTAACTATGACGTAGCTCTTTATGATATAGTTGAAGAAAAGATTCATGAATTGCAACGACTTGGTGGTATAAGACTAACTGGTCGCATTCAAGGCTTTGGTAAAATCAACTTGATTACGACAAATATATCTGAAGCTGTTGATGGTGCTGATATCATCATGGTAACCACCATCGCAAATGCCCATAAAGCGGTAGCCCAGAGTATCGCACCGCTTTTAGTGGATGGTCAAGTCATTGTGCTGAATCCCGGAAGAACATGTGGCGCATTGGTGTTTAAGCAGGCATTGTTGGAATCAGGATGCAAAGCTCGCTTTTATCTTGCTGAGGCTCAGACTTTGGTATATGCATGCAGGATAATCGAAAACGGAACTGTCAATATTATTGGTGTTAAAGACGAAGTCCTTCTTTCAGCACTTCCTTCCGCTGATACAGATTATATTCTTAGTAAAGTTAGTCCATTGTATCCTAGCTTTATGAAAACCACCAATGTACTGAGGACAAGCTTAGAGAATATTGGAGCAATGTTCCATCCTTGTGTCTTGCTTTTTAATGCGGCTACGATAGAGAGGAATGAAGTGTTCTGGTTTTATCGGGATATGACAGATCAAGTAGCTTCGTTTATTGAACGCTTTGATGCTGAACGTCTTGCGGTAGGTAAAGCATACGGTATAGATTTGCTTGGTGTAAATGATTGGATTAAATTCGCTTACAAAGACACAGAAGGTGACACGTTGTGTGAAAGAATGCGCAATAATCCAGCATACTATGATATTAAATCTCCTTCAACCATCTTTACTCGACAGTTGACAGAAGACATCCCGACCGGCGTTCTTCCTATAATGGAGTTAGGACAAGCTGCTGGTGTTGATACACCATTGCTAAAATCGATGATTAATATTTGCGAAGCATTGCTGGGTCAGGATTTACATACTCATGGACGTAATTTGCAAAATCTGGGTTTGGCAGGAAAAAGTAAGCAAGAGATCTTAAATTATATTACTCATGAAGCATAATAATGCTCTTAATGATATTTTTGGTTTTATTAAACCCCTTGTAGATGTTCATACAATGGGAGTTTATACTATGGCAAACCTGTTAAGGGATTGTGGTTATAAAGTATATGTTTCCAAAGATGATGTAAACGAGGCGGTTGAACAGATTCAAAAAATCAATAACTATAGCTTAGTAAAAAGCTGGATTGTCACTAATGGAATAACGAGGCTTGGCTTTAGCTATCGGTTGGATCCTAAAGAGGGATGTGATTATTTTATGACATTATTCGCCCACCTCAAAGCTGACAACATGTTTGCGGAGAACGGCGGCGTTTTGAAACAAATTTTCTTTGCAGGATTGCCTGACACATGTGAAATGGTTAAAGGTAAGACCAATGGAGAGGTTCTTGTCTTTCCTGGGAATGAGACTCCGATTGAATCCTTGACAATGCTCAATGTGCCGAAAGATTTAATGCCAAAAGCGTTGAATCAAAACAACCCATACGATAATATGCGTTGGGATTTTGCAAAAAAACTGATTGAATCAGAACGATATAAACTGGTGCAGCCGTTGGATCATTATGGATATGCTGAATGCGGTAAGAACAATGATAGTTATGTTGCAAGATTGCAATATGCGAAAGAGAAACATGCTTTGCCAATCATCAGAACGCATTCCGGCCCCTATAATCCCGATCGTTTAGAGGCTTTGAAGGAGTATAACTCGTGGTGCAGAGAATTAGGTGCTAGTAGGCTGCTCGATGTTTTGTCTATTGGTAGTTCTCAGCTAACACAGTCAAACTTTGGCGAGAATTGGGAAGGTCTGGCTAATGGAGGTGGCGTTCCTGTGAATTCAGAGATGGAATACCGTACCATTAAGGAAAATGCTAATCCGATGCTCGTGAGAACTTATTCAGGGACGAAAGATGTACCTGGACTTGCAAAGATTCATGAACGGGCGTTGAACATTTCTTGGCACGCCTTGTCGTTTTGGTGGTTTGACGAACTGGATGGAAGAGGTCATAATACTCTTTTGGATAATTTGAAAGAGCATTTTGAAACTGTGAGATGGATTGTCACTACAGGTAAACCTGTCGAACCCAACGTGCCTCATCATTTTGCATTTCGAGGTGCTGATGACATTACCTATATTATTTCGGGTTTTCTAGCTGCCAAAGCATGTAAAAAAATGGGAGTTAAGCATTTGATTTTGCAAAATATGCTAAATACTCCTAAATATACCACAGGTGTACAAGATTTGGCAAAAGGCAGAACCATGCTTAAGTTGGTTAGGGAACTTGAGGATGATAATTTTCATGTTAGCCTGCAATCCCGAGCGGGTTTGGATTATTTTGCTCCAGATCTTGAGGAGGCAAAGATTCAACTTGCAGCAGTAACTTGTCTGATGGATGATCTTGAGCCTGAAAATGACAACAGTCCAGAAATCATTCACGTGGTCAACTATTGTGAAGCAGTTCGGTTAGCAACTCCACCAGTAATCAAAGACAGTATAAAGATAACTCTTAATGCTCTATATGAATATAGAATTGCACGGTCATTAGGGGTTGTTCCCAATATGAAATATAATGCTGAGGTCAAAGATCGTGAAGATGCTTTGTATTATGAAGCGAAAGAGTCAATTGCATTGATGGAACAAGCTATACCTAATCTATATACTCCAGAAGGTTTTTATAAAGTATTTGTTGAGGGTTTTCTTCCAGTTCCATATTTGATGGATCAGCATAGAAAATTCCCTAAAGCAACAATGTGGCATACTGCTATCAAAAACGGCGGTATCTCAGTAGTGGACGATAATGGACAAATCATCAATACAGTGGACAGATACAAGAAAATCATTAATAAAATGGAATAATCAAGATTCTTTTTTTTCTATTTTTGCACCCAGAAATACAAATGACCCTTATGCCAACCCAACGCATCTATCTCTGCTTAGCTCACATGAGCGAGGCAGGTCTTGAACAGAAATATATCAAAGAGGCTTTCGACACCAATTGGGTGGTGCCGCTCGGCCCTAATGTGAATGCCTTCGAGAAAGATCTTGAAGACTTTGTCAATGCTCCTGACTCTCAGAAATATGTGGTCGCTCTCGCTTCGGGTACCGCTGCCGTGCATCTGGCATTGCTTGCCTGTGGCGTGGGCCCTGGCGATGAAGTCATCGTGCAGTCGTTCACCTTCTGCGCCTCCTCCCATCCGATAACCTATCTCGGTGCTACGCCGGTGTTCGTCGATTCTGAAAAGGACTCCTGGAATATCGACATCGATTTGATGGAAGAGGCCATCAAAGACCGTATCGCCAAGACGGGTCGAAAACCGAAAGCTATTGTGCCGGTGGCTCTCTATGGTATGCCTTACGACATTGAACGTATCATGGAGGTTGCCAATCGTTACGACATCCCAGTCATCGAAGATGCTGCTGAAGGTTTCGGAAGCCGTTGGAAAGGGCAGGTGCTTGGCACCTTTGGTGAATACGGCATCCTGTCGTTTAATGGCAACAAGATGATTACTACCTCTGGCGGCGGTGCTTTGATTTGTCCCGACATGGAATCCAAAAACAAAATCATGTGGTATGCCACCCAGGCTCGTGAGGCTTATCCTTATTATCAACACGAGGCCATCGGGTATAACTACCGCATGAGTAACATCTGCGCCGGCATTGGACGCGGACAGATGTCAATCGTGGATGAGCATATCGCACACCACAAACATGTGTGCAAGCTCTATAAAGAACTACTGAAGGACGTGAAAGGTATTGAGGTACACGACAATCCTGATGAACGTTACGATGCCAACTTCTGGCTGGTGACAGTCACCGTAGCTCCTGAACTGCGTATCAAAGGGCAAGAGAACGCCTATAAGACCGTTGTTCAAGGTGCTGTGGGTGGTGCTGCTGGTGTGGTTCATGCCACCGACAATGCGCATACTGATTGTGAGCCTAATGACAATGTAGAGGCACTGCGAGTGGTTCTCGACCAAGCTGGTGTAGAAGCCCGTCCATTATGGAAACCTATGCATAAACAACCTGTTTATAAAAACGCTCCATCCTATGTCAATGGTGTATCTGAGGCGCTTTTCAAAGTGGGTCTGTGTCTCCCGAGCGGTCCCTGCGTCTCAGATGATCAGGTACAGTATATTGTTGACACTATTAAAGCTTCCATCCTTTGAAAGATTAATTCCCAGGCGTATCTTTTATTATTCTGATGTGGATGCTATTGAAAAGGTCGGTGTCAGGCACCGGCCTTTTTTTTGTCCTTATCCCTCACCAAGTCCCAAAATATTGATACCTTTGCAGACCGAATAAACGCACTTTCGTTATGAAAAAACTCTTGTTTCTTTTGGTGGTTTGTAGCCTTTTGTCAACGGGATGTCATCATCGTGTGAAAGGTGATGCCTTTGAGATTAATACAGTCACAGTGGAGGACAGCGTGCAATTCCCACCCGAGGCCATGGAAGAATGGATGTATGACGATAAAGCGTATTATCTCACCGTGGTGGACGAGCCTGTCACCAATAATGAGGACTTGCGCGACAACATCATCGCATGGATTAGTAGTTTCCTGAGCGAGAACTATGACGGTGATTCGCAAGATGTCACCGCCATGGTGAATTATGAGAAAGATGAGTTCCTCGACACGGTGAATGGGAGCCCGCAGTCAAGCCTGCAACATTTCATTACCCTTGATGAGGACAATGACCGATATGTGACCTACCTCTCTGAGAACTATCTTTATACGGGTGGTATCCATGGCACAATCTCCAAAATTGGAGCCACATTTAGTAAAAAGACAGGAGAACAATTTGGTTATCAGATGTTTGTTAACCTTGATGGAGTGAGCGACATCATCCGCAATGCGGTGAAACAACAATATTTCGAGCCTTTGCTGGAAGGAACGGACGCGGTTTTTGAGGAGACGCTTTTCTCGGATGCTGCCGAGTCTTTCCCGATGCCGGTGACAGAGCCTTGGATTCAAAACGATTCTGTGTTCTTCATCTATGAATCCTACGAGATCGCTCCTTACGCTTTCGGCATGCCCGAATGCGGCTTGCCTTTTCTTTCGCTGCAAGATCATCTGACTGAGGCTGGTAAAGCGTTTTTTCAAATAAAACAGTGAAGATAAAGAATGAGTTTTTTCGCTCGAGCTATAAAATACCTCTTTGACCGTGTGGTTGCATTCCTCGGGTTGCTTGGCTTGGGCTGGCTGTTGCTTATCATCGCTTTGATTGAGAAAATCAAAGAGCCGGAACAGCCAGTGCTTTTCAAACAATACCGTGTGGGTCGGCACGGAAAACTCTTCACGATCCATAAGTTCCATACGATGTATAAGGATGATGAGGGGCCTTCGGTGGCTTATCCAGTGACAGGTAGGGTGACTCCTTTAGGAGCCATACTCCGTCGCTATAAACTGGATGAATTGCCTGAGTTGTGGGATGTGCTCATTGGCACCATGAGTTTTGTGGGACCTCGTCCTGATGTGCCGGGCTATGCCGACAAGCTGGAAGGGGAGGACCGACAGGTGCTTGAGATGCGTCCTGGCATCACGGGGCTGGCTACGCTGAAATATAAAAACGAAGAGAAAATACTTGAAGAAATGGTGAAGAAAGCCAAGGCGGAAGGTGACCCGCGTTCTGAAACTGAAATCGCAATATGGTATAATGACCATGTCATTTATCCTGACAAAGTGAAGCTGAACCTTTATTATTATCATCATTATTCTTTCTTGCTGGATCTTAAAATCCTTTTTCAGACCTTGTTATAAAACGAAAACGCCGTATCTTTGCGCCTTCAAAACGAGAAAGTTATGCATAGAATCTTTATCCCTATATTTAACTTTTTTAAATGCCATAAGGGGGTGATGTATGGTTTAATCGCCATTACCTCCCTGGTGTTTCTTTTTTTTGGATTGAAACTGAAGTATGAGGAAGACATCTCCAAGCTGCTTCCTTCCTCCAGTGTGGAGAGTCAGTTGGCTTTCAGCTCCATTGCCCTCAAAGACAAGATCTTTCTTCAGGTGACTTCGGCAGACGAGCCGCTTTCTTCCGAGGAACTTGTAGAACGTACGGACGAATTTGTGGAGACGTTGCTTGAAAAGGATTCAACCACCCATTACATTGCCAATATTTTGTATATAATGGAGCCCGAGATGGCTATCAATGCCTTGGATTTTGTGCTTGTGCATCTCCCTTCATTTGTTGATACCACGGCCTACGCTGATTTTGACAAGGCTATAGAACCTGAGGCGGTAGCAACCCAGATGCAGGTGGATTATGACATGATAATGGAGGACGAGACGGGTGATGTCACCCAAATGATTGCCTACGATCCGCTTAACTTGAAAGACGCAGTCATTGGAGACCTTTTGAATGGCGCCTTAGGAGGCTATACAATCATCGATGGCCACTTTTTCTGTCCTGACAGCACCGTGACGATTTCCTACCTTGCCCCATCGTTCAAGTCGCTGGATTCACGTTCCGCAAGGAACTTTGTTCGTTTGCTTTCGCGTACTTGCAAGGAGTTTGAGTCCATTCATCCTGAGGTGAAGGTGTTAATTCATGGTGACCCCATCGGCAGCGTCTCGAATGCTGGTCGTATTCGTACTGACCTTGTCGTGACAGTAGGCATCTCCATCCTCTTGATTTTGATATTGATAGGTTTTTGCTTCAGAAGTGTTTCTTTCCTTTGGAAGCTGCTTTTGCCCATCTTATATGGCATGTTGTTCTCCATGGCTTGTATCTATTGGTTGAAAGGTGGGATGTCTTTGATGGCGCTTGGATTGGGAGCCATCGTCCTGGGAGTTGCCATCAGCTATAGCCTCCATGTGCTGATACATCATTTCTTTGTGGGTGATCCCGAACGGCTGTTGCTCGATGAGTCCACCCCGGTCTTTCTGAGTTGCATCACTACTATCGGTGCCTTTTGTAGTTTGCTTTTCACCGATAGTGACTTGCTTCGCGACTTTGGGCTGTTTGCGTCGCTTGCCCTGCTTGGCAGCACGCTTTTCGCCTTGGTCTTTTTGCCGCATTTCTTGCCATCTCATAAAGCTGATCCTAACAGCAAGACCTTCCGTAGAATATCACGTTTAAACAATTTGCCATTCGACCGTAAACCTTGGTTCCTCGCCTTGATTGTGATTATCTTGGTGGTGGGCGTAATATTCTCACCTAAGGTGAAGTTTGACAGCGACTTGCGTAACCTTGACTACAACGCTCCTGAAGAGGTGGAGGCCGAACGTCTCTTTAACGAGAAGAACAATGATGGTTTTATGCATCTTTATTTCGCCACAGTCTCCAGGGATTTTGACGAGGCACTGGAAGCGGATGAGTCCTTGATGATGATTTTGGATTCCCTGTCGGAACAAGGATTAGTGCATCGCTATTCTGATTTGATTCCAAGGCTGTTTATTCCCCTCAAAGAACAAGAAAGACGCATTGAGGCTTGGAATGTATATTGGACGGAAGAGCGAAAGGCAGAGACCATGGCTTTGGTAAATCGCAATGCGGAAGCTTTGGGCTTGGATCCTGATATGTTCTTTGATTTCAAGTCGTTACTGGATGCTGATTACGTGCCAGCCTCTTTGATGGAGAGCGGCGTAGTGCCAGAAAACCTGTTAGGCAACTTCATTGAATGTAATGCCGATGGACAATATATGGTCTTTACTGATGTGGCTATGGACGCCGACAAGAAGGATGTGGTTACCGGTGCCTTAGTGGCCAATCCAAAGACATTCGTGCTGGAGCCTTTCTATTATTGCAAGAGCATGGTGGAGGTGATTCACGACGATTTCAACATTGCTGTTTGGATTTCTTCGCTCTTTGTTTTAATTATCTTGCTGATCTCATTCAGGAATCTGCTCACTACGTTGCTGTCATTCCTTCCCATGGTCATCAGCTGGTTTATGGTGCAAGGCTATATGGCGCTTTTCGATTTGGAATTTAATTTGATTAATATCATTATTTCAACCTTTATCTTTGGAGTGGGTGTGGATTACAGCATTTTCATCACAGAAGGCTTGTTGACTCAAGCACGGACCGGCAACCGTGACGTGCTAACATGGCATAAGGTGGCAATCTTTTTCTCTGCCACCATTTTGGTTATTGTAGTGGCTTCCCTGCTGTTTGCTGTGCATCCTGCCATCCGTTCCATCGGTCTCATCACGTTGATCGGCATGGCCTCTACCATCATGATCTCCTATTCGCTACAACCTTTTGTTTTCTGGCAGTTGATGAAGATTCCTGCCTATAGGAGGAAAGTTTTGAATGGTGAGAGGGAAGAGGATAGGGTATGAGTCATTAGTATAACAATTCAACATTTTAATAATATGAAAAAGATAGTTAGAACATTTTTTTTGCGTCGGTTGAGAGTGGCTCGTCTAGGAATGCTGATGATGATTATGTTGGTTTCAACAGCGTCATGGGCACAGAAATATGATTCGGATTTTACTCAGACGCGTGTGATGAAGATTTCGGGAAAGACCACAACGATGCATGGTCATATCACCTTTGATGGTAATGACCATCTTTCCATGATGTATTCTGATCCTGAAGGTGATTATTTCATCATCGATGGTGCGATGGTAAAAGTGAATCTGATGAAAAAGAAAGCGGAACTCAACTCGGAGAAGGTAAAGGCGGTGCAACTCCAACGTTCCACGCTGTTAAACTGCCTTTCAGGAGAATGGGAGAAAGCGGCTGCTGAAAACAAAGCAGATACCATCGTCACGGAAAAGGACGGTTTCCGCAATGTCCTGATCCAAGCCAAAGGGAAAATACCACGTGGAGGCTATTCTTCTGTGGATTTGACTTATCGTATCAGCGACGGTCTCGTAGTCAAGATGATTCTTGAAGAGGCCATTGGGGTGGTTAATACATACGAGATTGAATAACGCTATTTATAACATCTTTATAGAAGATTTTAATAACATCGAAAGACACGAAAAACACGAAATCCAGAGATGGTTTCGTGTTTTTCGTGTTTTTAGAGGTTAATCAATATTTACTTCATGTTCTTTATGGTCATCGATGAGTTCGATGGTGGTACTCTTTATGGCCTCGGCGTTGTTCTTGCGTTCATACTTGAGGATGTAGATGCTTTCACCATAACGGTAACGGATGGTGAAGTGATCCCAAGCGGAGGGAATGTGTGGGGTGATAGTCAACGTCTTGCCGTGTTTCTCAAGGCCGAGGATGCTTTCGATGCCGGTCTTATAAGCCCATGAGGCCGAACCAGTGTACCACGTCCATCCACCGCGTCCTGGATGTTGCGGGTTGCTGTAGATGTCGGCGGCAATGCAGTAAGGCTCTACCTTGTATTTCAACACATCGGCCAGCGTCTGTGTGCGATGGATCGGGTTGATGAGCGAGTAGAGGAAGTCGGCCATGTCGGTTCTGCCTTCCTTGAGTTGAGCCATGATATACCACATGGCACCGTGCGTGTATTGTCCGCCGTTTTCACGGATTCCCGCAGGGTACTGCATGATGTAGCCAGGATTGTCGGCTGAGTTCTTGAATGGTGGGGTGAGGAGCTGGATAATCTCATGCTCACGGTTGACCAGTCGTCCATCGGTCTCACGGAAGATGGAGTTCTTCTGTTCGGGTGTTGCCACGTCAGTGAGAATACTCCATGCCTGTGAGATGAGGTCGATTTGGCATTCTGTGTTGTTGCGAGATCCCATGGGGTTGCCGTTGTCGTAGAAAGCGCGGAGGAACCAGAAGCCGTCCCAAGCGTTTTTCTGCAAGGCATTGACCAGGTTTTTGCGGAACTGTGAGAGTTCTTCGCAGTAGTTGAGGTCGGCATTGGGCATTTGCTGAGTGAGTTTCTCCATCTTGGGAAGCAGGTCACAGAGGAAAAAGGCCACCCAAACGCTCTCGCCCTTGCCCTTGGCACCGACATTGCTCATGCCGTCATTCCAGTCACCGCATCCCATCAAAGGCAAACCATGGGCGCCGATACGGCTCATGGAGCGGTTGATGGCTCGGCGCAAATGCTCATAGAGCGTAGCGTATGTGAATGCGGTATTCTGTTTACCGTCTTCTGTCTTCTTAGGAACACTATAGGTGATGCAGCGTTCCGTTTCGCCTTTGGGTAGTTGTTCGCCTTGGCAGAACGGCACGTTTTCCATCAAGACACTGAGGTCACCTGTGACCGTTACATATTGGTAGGTGACGTAAACCAGCCAGAGCAGGTCATCGCTGAAGGTGGTTCTGGCACCAAGTTTCATGCTCTCGTGCCACCAGTGCAGGACATCGCCTTCGGCAAACTGATGAGCCGCATGGTCGAGGATTTGTCTGCGGGCATAGTTCGGATCGCTGTACAGCACGCTCATCACATCTTGCAGCTGGTCGCGGAAACCAGTGGCTCCGCCTACTTGATAGAAGCCGGCGCGGGCGAAGAGTCGTGAAGCATAAACCTGATAGAGGTACCAGCGGTTCAGCATATAGTTGAACGAGCGGTCGGGAGTGTCCACTTGGATGGTTGACAGCTTGTCATCCCAGAAACGGATCACCTCGTCATATTCCTTGTCGATCATCGCTTGGCTGAAATGGTTAGGCTTGTCTTCAGGTCTTTCAAGGACAGCGATGACGAAGGCCACTGCAATCTCGGTGTTAGCAGGGATGTTGACCTTCATGCCAAGGCGCTTGCGGTTGGGATATTTCAACGAATAGTCATAGTCGAGGTTAGGCTGACTGTCGCAGATGGCGGTAAGCTGTACCCGTGTGTCGCGATATTGATCGTGATAGACGTTGCGGACAAAGATGCTGTGAGTTGACTCATCCCATTCGGAATGTATGAATCGTGCCGTCTTCTCCTCAGTAGTGCCCAAGACCATCTTGTAAACCATGTCGAGTTGAATCTCCATGGCGGCATCGGTCTTGTTTTCGAGTTTGATCTGATAGTATTTCTCCAGACGTTCTTTGGCCACAAAGACACGTGCTTTGACGTTCAAGTTATCGTATTGTGCATCGAAAGCCGAGAAGCCTTGTCCGTGTCGTGCGGTAGCCGGGACAAACTGTTCCTTGTTGATCAGGAGCATCTCTGAAGCGTTGTCGCGAACGATGTCATTGCTCCAACCGGTGAGTTTGAATTGCTGGGCGTTAAAGGCAAAGGTGAAACCAGCCATAGTGGAACTGATGATACAGCCGAAACGTGGGTTGGCAAGTACGTTGATCCAAGGCATCGGGGTGTTGGTGTTGGTGACCACATAGTCGCGTCCTTGGTTGTCGAATCCGCCATATTGGTTGTAAAAGTCGAGGCTGCTCCAGACGCGGAATTGCTTGCTGGTCTTCATGACAGGATATTCCACTTTGTCTTGGTAATGCTGGTTGGCTGCTTCAAGGTGTTGCAGCTGTTGTTCGATACGCTCGTGGTTGTTGAAGTCGATCCGGGCTACGGTGCGAAGTAGAGTGCGTTCGTCCTCGCTAAGGTCGTTGCCGTTCAAGACGAACACTTGGCCGGCTTGTTCGTGAGTCGCCCACAGATGCTCGGTGTTGGCCATGTTGCGGATGAAGTGCGTCAGACCGTCGTGGTCGTCACCAGGCACGTCGTTGATGAAGACGAGGTCAAGCACCATGCCATGCACCTTATAATATTCAAAGGCGCGGAGCATCTCTTTGGCGAAGCCCGACTTGTTGATGTCGTCAATCTCCATCAGGACAATGGCATGGTCGCCGCTGATGCTGAAACGCCAGAGGCCGCTTTGCGACAATTTGTTCTTAGCCAACAGGTCTTGACGTTGATTGCCGAAGGTGGCTGTTTGAAGGATGTATTTCGAGATGCTGTTGTAGAGACGCATCTGGGAGCCCTTGAGAAGCGACATGCTGGTTCTCACGTTGTTGAACACAGACGATTTCTTGAAGGCGTCTTCGATATCCACAGCGCTCTTGTATTGTTCCATGAGTTGTGAGAGTTGTTCACGGGCTTTGGCGAATCCAGTGATGAGGAAGGCGGAGACGGCTTTCCCAGCTGGAATATGGATTCTCCGGCGCATGCTCATGATAGGATCGAGGGTGGTACCAACGGTGTTGCTGAGGGTGCGATGGTTGTCGATGACATGGGCGTGACGGATGCTGCCTCCACGTCCCAAGAACTTCATACGTGAGGTCTCATACTCGACCAACGAGGAGTTCTCCACATTGAATTGCGGCTTTGTGGGGTCGTTTTTGCTGAGTTCTTGATGCATCAGGCTTAATTCCTCGTTATCCACAAAGAGTTTATGAATGACGTAGTTGTAGCTTGCGGTCTCGTCTTGTGAGGGTTTGCTGAAGATCAGGGCTTCATGCTCACTGTCGTATTCGCTGATGATTTTCATGCTGTTGAACACACGGTGTGCGGCATCGACATCCTTGGTGCTCATCACCACCTCACCATAGCTGGTGATTTCCAAATCCACATCCTGGTCGCTGTTATTGGTAAAGGTATAGCGGCGGATCTCAGCAAAGAAGTCTTTCAGGACAGTGATTTCAGTCTTAGTTTCAATGTCGTCATCCACACGCATGAAGCTGATCTTGTCGGAGGCAAAGCTGACCCGATATTGTTGCGGCATCACATCGAGTGGTGAGTAGGTGTTGCACCACAGTTTGTCATCACGAAGGTTGCGGATATACAGATAGGTGCCATAATGGTCGGCGGTAATCTTCCTATATCGGTTGATGAGGATGTTGCGGTACCGTGAGAAACCAGATCCGCGGTCGTTGAGTAACACGGTATAGAGGCCGTTGCTGACCACTCCAATCTCAGGAACGGTGGCGATGCCGTCATAGTCGCGGGCATCGCTTTCGGTTTGAACCTTTGAGTATTGATAACGCTTATACTGCGTGATTTTCAAGTCGATATAGGGCTGTACTTGAGCTTTTTCTTTAAGTAACGTCTCCATGGAACGGAACACGGGTTCTTGCATGAAGAAGCGTTGCAGACAGTGGTCGGCGAGGTAGTTGGTGAGGGAAGCCAAAATCATGCCTTGATGGTGGGCATAATGAGCGAGCACCGGCACATGGTCGTCTTCGTCATAGCTTTCATAGAAGCCCATGTCGTCGTACATGTTGAGTTTCTTGAAGCGCTGCAGGTTTTCATAAACCGACTTGTCATTGACACTGATGGTAAGAAGTGAGCTATAAGGTGAGATGACGATTCGGTCGGGAGTGGTGTTTTGGAACTTGAGGTAGGGGACTCCAAAAGCATGGTATTTATAGTTTTTAGCGTCGTCAAGTTCATTGTAGGCCGTTTCGGAGATACCCCATGGTAAAGCGGCCTTCTGATTCCTACCTTCTATATTTTTAATAAACGCTTTTTGAGCTCTCACGGCAAAGCTGTAGGTCTCGTCCATGAGGGTGTGTTTGTAGGTGGGAAGGAAAATCAGCGGCATGAAATACTCGAACAGGGTGCCATACCAAGAAGCTACACCTTTGTAGCCTTTGTACTGCACTAAGGTCTTGTCGAGACAGAACCAGTGTTTATACGGGGCATCACCTTGTGCGATGGTAAGGAAGCTGGTGAGTCGAGCCTCGGACGCGAAGTTGTTGTAATGGTATGGTAACAGGGCGTGAGCACCGTAGTCATAGCCAATGCTGAACACATCGAGTTCTGGGTTGTAAAGCTTGGAGAAATCGGTTTCTTCAATCAGTTTTTGCACCTTCTCAATCAATACTTCTGTTTTCTGACTTCTATCTTCCAACAAAAATCCTTTCAAGGTATATAAGCAAGCCACAAAGTTGCCGCTGTCGCAGGTGGAGATAAAGAAGTTGGGCAGGGCTTTCAGGGTATTGACATGATACCAGTTGAAGAGGTGTCCGTTCCATTTCTCCAGCTTTTCAACGGTATCGATGACATGGCTGAGACGTGTGATGGCTTCTTCACGCGTGATGAATCCCAGCTCAGCGGCGGAGATAAGGGATGTGATGGAGTAACCGATATTGGTGGGAGAGGTCTTGTAGTCCGCTTTCTTGGCACGGTTGAGTTGGTAGTTGTCGGGGATAAGATAATGGGTCTCCTCAGTGATTTGGCTGTCGAAGAAATGCCAGGTGTCTTTGGCGATTTGTTTGATTTCTTCAGTCTCGTTGGCAGTGAGGTTCTTTTTGTTTTGTGGGAATTTCTTGCCGAGCCAGAACATCAGGAACGGAGCGCCACACCATGCGACGATGCAGAAGATTAAGGCAGCAAGGTCGATGCCAGCCCATCCTCCTTTGAGGAAGAACAGTCCTGCTATCAAGGCTGAGGCCACGTAGTTGAACCAGAACTTGCCGAGATAGTCGCCGAGGGTTCCTTTGGTGCTCTTTGCAGCTTCATCGCTGGTAATCCAGTTGAGTAAATTCTTGTGGCTAAACCACATACGATAGCAGGCGCGGATCAAGGCGTCGGTGTACATCCAGGCTTCTTTGGGAAGCAGGGCGAATTGTACCAGCGAGCGATAGACAATCACCTTGAACCCTCTCATGAGGGTCATGTAATATTTGTAGCGTTTGCCAAAACGGGGAATCTTGGTAACTTGTCCGAGGATGAAGAACACGATGGGGCTGGCCACGGCGATTAAAGCGGCCAACAGATACCACACCGCGTAAATGGAGGTGCAGCGGCTGAAACCTACCAGGAGAATGACTATCAGCGCAAGGCTCAACACGGAACGGCGCAGGTTATCGAAGATCTTCCATCGTCCGATGGTGTTGACTTGGTTCTTGACCTTTTCACCTTTTTCGTTGCGGACGTGGTTTCGCAGCCAGCTGATGATCTGCCAGTCGCCACGGGTCCAGCGGTGGTGACGTTTGGCATCGTCGATATAGTTAGACGGGTTGTCGTCGAAGAGTTCCAAGTCGTTGATGAGGCCGCAGCGGATGTGGCAGCCTTCGATTAAGTCGTGGCTGAGGATCAAGTTCTCAGGGAAGGTGCCTTTCAGCACTTGTTGAAACACCTTGAGGTCGTAAATGCCTTTACCGCAGAAGCTTCCTTCGTTGAAGATGTCTTGATACAGCTCAAATGAGGCGGTAGTGTAAACATCAAGACCGCCAAGTCCTGCGAACAGCTGAGCATAGCGTGATTTGTTGGTGACTTCCACATCGACGTTCACACGCGGTTGCATGATGCCATAACCGGCATTGACGCGTTTTCCGTCGGGTGAGAGTTGCGCGCGGTTCAAGGGGTGCGCCATGGCTCCGATCAGCTTTTGGGCGGAGTACAGCACCAGCTCCGTATCAGTGTCCAGCGTGATGATGAATTTGATCTCAGGCACTGCCAGCTGTTGCCACTCGCTGATGGTCTCACAGCGGAAACGTTTTTGTTTTTCAGCTTCGGTGGTGTTGCCTAACACCAAGTCGTTGAAGTGCAGGATGGCACCACGTTTTCTCTCGTAGCCAAGCCAGCAGTTCTCACCATCGCTCCAGGCACGTTTTCTGTACACGAAGTTGAAGATGGGAGCCCCGTATTTTTCGTTCAGTTCTTTTACTTTCGCAAGACCAGCCTGAACCACTTCATCATCCCAGGGCATATCCTCATTGGGGCCCGCGGCGGCGTCGCCAATCAAGGTGTAGAAGAGGTTTTGGGGGCGGCTCTCCAAACGCTGTCCGTCACTGGCGCGGTTGATGTTGGAAAGATAATAGATCTCCATCTGCTCCAGCAGTTCGATTGTCTTGGCTTTGTTCTTAAGGATGGTCGGCATGATGACCATGGTGGCGTATTCCTTGGGGATTAATCCATCCTTGAACTTAATCTTAAAGGTGTTGACAGGCTTGTGAATGCGGTAGAGTAGTTGGTTGAAGAGGTCGATGACGATTTGACTCATTGGCACCCACATCAGCAGGGTGATGATGGCGGTGACCCAGCTTAAGCCAAATCCCGAGGTAGCCCATGTGGCAAAACCGAAAGCTAACCCCAGAGAGGCAAGCACGACAATCCACACATACCAATGGGCGCGGGAGTTCCATTTCTTTGGCGGGAAGAGTTGCCAGCCCACATGCTCACCTTTTTCATCTGCTTTCTTTACCAGTTCTTTCACCAAGTCATACTCTTTGACTTTTTGTTTCTTGCAGAGACGTGTGATTTTGGCGCGATAGTCATCTTTGGTGCGATCGTACATCTGATCGTACATGTCCGCCTTCTCATTTTTGAGTGCCTGTTCTGAGAAACTGATGCTGTCAATGATTTCGCCCATGGGAAGTTTGGTCATCTTCCTCAATGAGTTGAAGAGGTTCATCATCATCAGGTTGTTCTGAGCTGCCTCGTTCAGTTTTTCCACGTCAGCCATTGCCTTGTCAGTAGGGGAGTAATGATAGGCATTGGATGACTTCAAGACGGCGCAAAGATCTGCAAGTTCTTTGATCAGGATATGTTTCATCAAGGGCAGCAAGGCGCATACCTCTGGATAGGAGAAATAGTCATTCCGCTCTTCCTGAACCTGTAGCAGGTAGTTGAAAAACATCCCTTTGTCCACCTGATAATGGCATCGCGAGAGATATTCTCTGAGAACTGTCTCGAGATACTGCATTCGTTCGCCTTCCAGCTTGCGGAAACTACGGCTTTGCAGGTCGATTTTCAGGACTTTCTCCTGCTCACTGATCATATAATAGTTGTCAAGGACCCATTCGTTCGTGCTGCCGACAAGACGCTGTGATTTTGTCTCTTCCACCAGCAACAAGTAATAATTAGTGATGGTCTTGATGCTTTCTTTGAATATCTTGTAAGTGCTTTTCATAATGTAATGTCAAAATGAAACATTTTGTTTACAGAAAAGGCAAAGATAGAAAAAGAAATCCAAGTGACAAAAAAAAGTAAGGGGTGCTTTTGTTAAAAAAATTTAAGTTTTATTCGGTTTGGCATTCTTGATCATCTGGTATTGGCAAATAGCCAGTTTGCCTTCACTGTCGCGGAGGTGCATGCCATTGCCTTGGCAATAACGCCACATCTTACAAGAGGCACAAGGTTCGGTTTTCATCCATTGGTGGTCGCGATAAACGTTAAATTTGTTTTGCCAGATATCCCAGAAGTGGTCGTGATAGATGTTGCCTTGATGGTAGTCATGGCGGATGCTAAGGCAGCCAGAGATGGATCCATCGGCGAGGATGGAAGCCACGTTGATGCCAGCACTGCATGAGAAGTAGTGGTTGCGCACTTCACCTTCGTAGGGGCCAAGGAAGCCATCGCAGCCATAATCGGCGCGGATATGTCCTTGTAACCGAGTCATACGGATGAAGTCCATCATTTCGACAAACTGTTCATTTGACAGTTTCAGGTCAGGCTCGTTGGCAGCACGACCGTAAGGGAACACCGTGAAGAGCCGCCAGCGGCGTATCCCAAGGCTAATAAGGTAGTCGCGGAACTGAGGAAGGTATTTTATGGTGCGTTGATTGACGCAAGTGATGACATCCCATGTGAGAGAGGGGTGTTTCTTTAAGGCTTCGACGGCTACCAACACCTTCTTGAAACTCTGTGTGTTGCCACGCATCCAGTTATGGTCTTCTTCAAAGCCGTCGAAACTGATGGCGATGGACTTCAGACCGGCATCAACAAACTCGTCAAGTTTTGTTTGGGTCAGCAACATGCCATTGCTTACCATTCCCCATACGAAGCCACGATTAGAGATCGCTCTTCCGCATTGTGCCAAGTCTTGTCGCATTAAAGGCTCGCCTCCGGTCGTGATGACCATTACTTTGGAGGGGTCTTGATGGGATTTTATTTCATCCAGAACCTTTAGGAAGTCGGGGAGAGGCATGTCGTCTTTCTCGGATAGCATCCTGCAATCGCTTCCACAATGGCGGCAGTTGAGGTTACAACGAAGGGTACACTCCCAAAACAGCTGGTGCAACTCATGTTGTTCGATGCGTTGCATCAGCGTGGCATGGTTGAGTTCCAGCATGATTCGTTTACGAAAGCCCAGTCCGTTGTCCATGACGTTAGAAGTTATGATAACTTGGCCAGGCAGGTGGCAGTACGTGCGGCGAGTCGGGCGTTGTTGAGTACCAGTTGGATGTTAGCGTCGAGGCTGTCGCCACCAGTGATATCTTTGATACGGGCGAGCAGATAGGGCGTAGTCTCTTTTCCGTGGATGCCCAAACGTTTAGCGTCATCGATGGCGGTGTCGATGGCTTTGTTAATTCGGTCGGCATCCATGGAGTATTCTTCAGGGATGGGGTTCGTGACGAGCATACCACCCACAAGACCCATGTCTTGTTTAGCTTGGAAGGTAGCGGCCAGTTCTTCTGGTGTGTCGATACGATAGTCCACTTTGAAACCGCTTTTTCGTGTATAGAAGGCTGGCAGTTCTTCGGTTCCGAAGCCGATGACAGGGACACCTTTGGTTTCCAGATATTCCAAGGTGAGTCCCAGGTCGAGGATGGATTTCGCGCCGGCGCAGATCACCATGACGGGGGTGCGGGCAAGCTCTTCGAGGTCCGCGCTGATGTCCATCGTTATTTCAGCGCCTCGGTGGACACCTCCGATGCCGCCGGTGGCGAAGACTTTGACACCTGCTAACGCGGCGATAATCATGGTTGTAGCCACGGTGGTGGCTCCATCTTGTCCTTTAGCGACGAGCACTGGAAGGTCACGGCGGGAGGCTTTCGTCACGGCAGTACCTTTCTTTCCTAAATACTCGATCTCCGCCTCGCTTAATCCAGCTTTCAGTTTCCCACTGATGACAGCGATGGTGGCAGGCACTGCGCCGCCGTCGCGGATGGTTTGTTCCACACGAAGAGCAGTCTCCACATTTTGTGGATAAGGCATGCCGTGCGAGATGATGGTGGATTCCAGAGCGACTACTGGTTTGCCGTTTTTCAAGGCGGTCGCTACCTCAGGGCTGATATCAAGATAGTTCTTCATAAAGCTGTCTCAGTTGATTATTGACGGTGTCAGGACTCTCCACGGTGATTTTGGCGCAACGCAGTCCGATACGTGCTGCGACTTCGATGGGCACATCAGGACCCGCATGGACGATTCCAGCCATAAAAGCGTCACCCGATCCCGTGGCATTTACCACTTCAGCAGGGAGGGCTGGAAGGGTGAGGTTTTTCCTTCCGGCGAAGATCTTCACGCCTTCGGCGCCCACGCTGACAAAACGGCGTTCAATGCCTTTGACGCCTGAAAGCATCTGGTCTTCCATTTGGTTGCATTTCACGGTAAATACTTTTTTCTTGGAAGAGATTTCGATTGCTTCACTGATTCTCACAGCTTTGGCTCCGGAGACTGTATCGACGTAAAGCGGTGCTTCCACGTGGTCAATCAGATAAGCAAGGGCATCTGGAGCGAGATTCGTGTCGGTGACCACTGCGTCAACAGGACCTGCTTTTGGGAGTTTTTGAGCAATCCAGTCGGCGGTGATTCCATCGGCGGTGGCCATATCTGACACGCCTCCGATCATTTCACCGTTACTATCGTTAATACAGAAGAAGCAAGACCGTGTGCCAACAGGAGCCGTATCACACAACCCCACATTGATACCCACCTTGCGGCAACTGTCGGCGGTGAAAAAACCAAAGACATCGCCGCCAAAAATGGTGAGGAAAATGACCTCATCACCAAGAAGGGCGAGGTTATGGGCGATGTTACGCGCCACCCCTCCTGCGGTGAGACGGATGGTGCCAGGGTTAGAATCCCCAGCGACGAAAGGCTTTGTTGTGGTGGCGGTAATGTCGGCATTCGCACCGCCGATAACTAAAATGCGCATGGTATTTAGATTTATTTTATTGTTTTATTTTATTCCAATATACAGTTTCACCAAATCCCAGAATGGTGCCTCTTATTTTGAGTTGTCCTTTCTCGTTGAATTCGGCAGTAAGTTTCGCTTTGATGCCTCTTTGCGGGTCATAAATCTTGGTGCCGTTCCAGCATTTTTCGCCAGCATCGTATTTTAACCCCGAGAAGAGCACAATTTGGTCGCAAGGCACGTTGCGTAGTTTTTTATCAGGGTTTTTCTCGTCCAAAAACTTTTTGCCATTAGCGTCTTTGTCATGCTCCACCCAGATGATTTTTCCAGTGAAAGTACCGTCTTTTTGTTGGGTGATGGTGGCTTTGAAATTGTCCTCGCCTTGTTTGCTTTGGTAGGTGCCGACAATGTTTTCGGCTTTGTTGTTCAGTGCGTTTTGAGCCATTGAGGCACCTGTTAAGGCGCACAGCAATGTGAGGAGGATGAAGAATCTTTTCATGGTGAGTTGGGTTTTATAAGCAGGACAACGGGACTTGGGAGGTGCTTTCGCGTCCCAAGTCCCGCGTCATTTTATTTTGATCGTAATGAAATGGCGAAGCCGCCGCAACGGGCCATCTTAAGTTTTAAAACAGATTTTGAATTGACTTTTTTATGGGTGATGGTATATGCTTGCGGGTTATAGGTGTCTCCGGGCATGCCATCAGCGTCTTTGGCATCGCAATAAATCGTGGCCTCGTAGGTGACCCCAGGTTTGAGGAAGTCGAGTTTCACTTTGACTTCGCGTGCGTTCTCGTCGGTGATGCCGCCAACGTACCAAACGTCATGGGGAGTGGGGAGTGGAGCATTGAGAGTTGTGAGTTGAGAGGGGATGTCATAGACGAAACGTGTGACGCTGTTGATGACGTTTTTTTTGCCGTCGGGGAGGGCAGCGAGTCCTTCGGCGGCTTTATTCAGCGTGGAGAGCTTAGGATGACGAGCGGTAACGATGTAGTCGCCGGGTTCTGCTTCGAGATAGATGGTGGTGTCCCAATCCACCGCAACATCTTTGATGAATTGGAAGGCATCCATGTAGGGTTCGTAATGTTCAGGGAAGTCGGCGGCCATCTGCAAAGGCGAGTAAAATGTCACATACAAGCCCAACTGGTTGCAGATGGTGTGCCGCATTTTTTGACCCCAAGGAACGATTTTTCCCATGTCAGGTTCAAAGATACCCGGGGTATAGTCCATGGGCCCACCTTGCAGTCGAGTGAAAGGAAGGATGGTGGTGTGTCCGGGTTTGATGCGTTCCCTAAACTCGGTGCCCATGGCACTTTCGTTGCCAATCATGTTAGGCCAGGTGCGGCAGAGGCCTGTGGGACGGACAGCCTCATGAGAATTCACCATGATATGATGTTTGGCAGCCTCCACGATGGCATAATGGTAGTGGTTGTTGATGGGTTGGCTGTAGTGCCCTTCCCCAAAGGGAATGATGGTACCCACATAACCGCCTTTCACGGCATTGTATCCATATTGGTTCATCAGGTTATAGGCTTTCTCCATCCAGTGCTCGTAGTTGATGGTGGAGGCGGAACTCTCATGATGCATGATGAGGCGGATGCCCTTTTCGTGGGCGTATTTGTTAAGGGCAGGCAGGTCGAAATCAGGATAAGGAGTGATGAAATCGAAGACGAATTCTTTTTGTTTTCCGTACCAATCCTCCCATCCGATGTTCCATCCTTCGATGAGGAGAGCATCGAAACCGTTTTCAGCGGCAAAGTCGATATAGCGGCGAACGTTGGCGTTGTTGGCGCCATGGGTGCCATTGGGCTTTGCATGTTCGAAATCGGTCTGCCCCAGTTTCACCGAAGGGAAGTCGTTGGTGTAAGACCAGGTGCTTTTCCCGGAGATCATCTCCCACCATACGCCCATGTATTTAACGGGATGGATCCACGACACGTCTTCAAGGGCGCATGGCTCGTTGAGGTTGAGAATCAACCGAGAAGCCAGCACGTCGGTAGCTTTTTCGCAAACCATGACGGTACGCCAAGGCGTGGTGCAAGGAGCCTGGATGCGGCCTTTGTACCCCGTGGCATCAGGGCAGAGCCATGCTCTAAAGGTGAAAGGAGAGCGGTTAGAGGTTGAAGATGCGTTTTCATTGATTTGGAGGTCAAGGTGCATGGTGGGGAAGTCGAGCGTAGCGGCCTCGTGGATGTTGATGTATAAGCCGTCGTCGGTTTTCATCTGCAAGGCGGTCTGCACTCCCGTTTTGGAAAAGGCAGTCCATGGCCATCCTCCATCTTTGTGGCCTTCTTCCCATAAGTCGGGGATTTCCGACAGTCGCGACTGGGTGTAGTTGTATTCTTGGGTGTCAAGGTCTCCGGGAATCCACCAAGCGGTATGATCGCCTGTCATGGCAAACTCGGTCAGCTCTTCTTTGAACCAAAAACAAACCAAGGCATTGGGAACTGAGTTCGCGCCAGACGCTTCAGTAAACATAGGGAATTCATAGCGGAAACCGAGGCCGTCGTCATAGAGCCGGAAACGGATCTGCATGATGGTGGGTCTTTTTTGCGTGGACTCGTCCATGCTCTCGACCGATCCAATAGGTTGTTCGAGGGTCACCAGCATCTCGTTATAATGGTTTCGGATTCGAGCTTCCTCGCCCCAGACGGGTTCCCAAGTCTCATCGAAGCTGTCGAAGGCGGTGTTTTTGAGGACAAAGGCATGAGCCAGGTCATCGCGCCATTCGAGGGTGAAGCCCATTTTGGAGGGCAATACAACGGGTTTGTCCAGACGATAAAGGGAATAATAAGGCACGCCGTCTTTCAGTTCAAAATTCAGTTCCAGTTTTCCGTCGGGGCTTTTTAAACGGGCGGGTTCTGCGGCAAATGCGCCTTGTAGGATGCTTGATATTAATACAAACAGTAATAGTAGTCTTTTCATTCTTTCACCCATTTTTCGATTTCAGCTTTGGTGGGTTTGTTAAGCAGTTTGCCTTCTTTCCAATTGATGTTGGGGTAGGATGCTTTGAGGTCATTGCAGGCTTTTTTGATGCTGCTTCCGCCTGAGGTGGCAAAGGGGATGACGGTCTTGCCTGTAAAGTCATAGCTTTCGATGAAGGTGTTGATGATGGTAGGGGCGGTGTACCACCAGATGGGGAAGCCCACGTAGATCACATCATAGTCGGCCATGTTGTTGATTTTTCCAGTGATGGCAGGGCGAGAGCTAGGGTCTTGCATCTCGAGGGTGGAACGGCTTTTTTTGTCACGCCAGTCAAGGTCGGCATCGGTGTAAGGTTTTTCGGGTTTGATTTCGTGAAGGTCGCCGCCGGTCGCATCGGCCAGTTGCTGAGCCACGCCTTTGGTCACGCCAGAAGCGGAAAAATAAGCTACTAATGTTTTCATTTTTTGATCTTTTTTTGTTTGTGAAGAAGTTGTTGATTCACAGCAGCTTTGTGCTGAGACACCGAGGGTAATAACCACAAGGGATAGGATAAAAAGAAGTTTTTTCATGTTCAAGAATTTAGTGTTATACTTTTAGGGCAAAGATAAACAATTTTACGTTACATCATCAGGTTAGAGAAATAATTTGTATCTTTACAGCCGTAAACCAAATTAATTACTGTGATGGCCAAGAGAAGTCTGTTATTATTTATTTTGTTGATTTTTAGTGTGTTAAATATAAATGCACAACGTAAATGGAGTTATAACCTGGGTTTAGGTGCCTCTTTAAACGCTGGTAATGTCAACAATTGTAACCTCAGTCACGATGCTTCAGTGACCCGTAATGACAGTGTTCTTGCCTTTGACTGTCATTATCGTTTTTTATATAGTTCATTGATTTTGAATAACGAAACTGGCAGGAAATGGGAAGAGACCAATTTCGAAATCAATGGAGGCGTGAAGATGGATTTATATCAGTATGGAAAGTACTCTCCGTTTTTGGCTTGCGAGATGCTCACGAACAAATATAAAGGATATGATCTTAAGCTGAGCGGTTTGTTTGGGTTCAAATTCAGGATTTACACGTTGCCATCTATCTGCGATTATTCTATCAGTGCCGCTTTTGTTTATGACTGGAATGACTTCACGGATGAGACAGTTCTGCCCAACAACAATTACCGATTCTCCTTGCGTCCCAAGGTCAAGCAGAAGATTGCTGACAACCTGACTTTGTTGCATTATACGTTTTTTCAGCCATCGGTACTTGACTTGAGCGATTTCATTGTCAACAGTGTGACGAAACTTCAGACCCAGATTACCAAGAAGTTATTTCTCGATTTTTCATTCAGATATGATTACCACAGCCGTGTTCCGGCAGAGACCTACCGGCATCATGATATCTTGACGGAAATCTCATTGAGGTTCAAGATATAAAGATGGCTGTGAATGAGTACTATGAGGAAAGCCATCCGTTCATTGGTTAAATGGTGTGTCGTATGCCTCTTGTTAGGTGTACTGTTGGTGTTGGCTTGTAATTATTACGTCAAGTCGAAGGCAAGAGGAAGGCTTTACGATGATGTGAGTGAGATCCCATACCGAAAAGTTGGATTGGTTTTAGGCACATCGCCTTATAATGCCCATGGGGGTGCTAATATATATTATAGGAATAGGATGAGTGCCGCTGCGTTGTTATATGCTGAGCATAAGATATCCTATATCTTGGTGAGTGGTGATAATTGTCGTCATGAGTATAACGAGCCAGAGTACATGCGTCGTTCTTTGATTCAATTAGGGGTTCCTGATTCTGTCATCGTGTTGGATTATGCGGGTTTCCGCACTTTCGATTCCATGGTAAGGGCGAAGAAAGTCTTTGGGCAAGACTCGGTCACGGTTATCTCGCAAGAGTGGCATAATGAGAGGGCGGTTTACATTGCGCGGCATCATGATTTGGATGTCGTGTGTTTCAATGCTGCCGATGTTCGTATTCCAAGATCCTATTTGAAAAACCACGCACGTGAGCTTTTGGCGAAGGCCAAGGTTGTTCTTGATGTGTTTTTAGGAAAGCAGCCCAGGTATTTGGGAGAGCCGGTGGTGATTCCGTAGAGGTTAGAGGTGAGTGATTGCTATAATATTAGAGCCATTCAAAGTTTTCCTTTTGGGCACCGATTTCGAAATGGCATTTGGCGATGCCGAGGTCGATGGGCGCGTAGCTGTTGAGCAGGGTAAAACGGGTGCGGGCTTCCACTTTGTTGCCGTCATGAAGGATGAAAACAAACTTCTGTTGGTTGATGGCTGTGGGTGCCAGCAAGGCGGCTTCCATGCCACGGTTGAACCAGTCGGGGAGAGGAAGTCCTTTTTCTGTTGAGCGCTGGTCTTCCGTCGCATCTGAAATCGTTTTTCGTTGAGGATGTTGCCTTCCCTGGTTTTCGCCATAGCCGAGCGACACTACACAAACCAGCTTTTCGTCGGGAAGTACTTGGTATTGGTCTGGTTGTTTGCTAAACGACATTGCCACCCAACAGGTGTTCAGTCCGAGGCATTGCGCCAGCAGCACCACTTTTTCGCCGTAATAGCCGAGATTGATGTCGTCGCCTTTTTTGCCGATCATGGCGATGTAGTTGCTCACGCCGCGGAATTTGCTGTAATGGGCGATGCCGCTAGCGAAAGCCTTTGGTTCGTTGGTGACCAATTGGATGTGCAGTCCACCTTTGCGGTTGCATTCGTTGATGAGGTCTTGCAGTTGTTGTATTTTTTCTGCCTCAATGGGCTTTTCGATGTATTGCCGCACGCTGTGTCGGGTGCGGATGGCTTCTTCGAGTGTCATAGATAATCATTTGAAAATGCAAACATAATGAAAAGAAGTGAATGTTTTATCGAGTAGGTTTTGAATAATTTTCATTCTGATTGAAACATTTCCATAATTCAAACTACATAACAACAGAAATGATTGTTATAAACCTATTAAACAATTTAATTATGGAAAACCAAATTGTTATTTATCAGACTGAAAATGGTCAGACTTCGATTGAGGTTCGTTTAGAAAATGAAAACGTATGGTTGACAACAGACCAAATGTCCGTGTTATTTGAAAGGGAGGAGTCAAATATTAGAAGACACATCATTAACATATTTAAGGAAGGAGAATTGCCGCGTGAGAATAACGTGCATTTTTT
>JAEEII010000123.1 GCA_016281295.1 Bacteroidales bacterium | reverse complement strand
TCCCTCAAACAGGTTTCACTCTCTCATTGAATTTTTGAAATGAAAATCGCACTCTTAGGCTACGGAAAAATGGGCCACGAAGTGGAAAAAGCCGCTCTCCTTCAAGGCCACACCATCGTCACCACCATCGACAACGATCAAGAATGGACAGAACGGCTTGAACTGCTGAAGACCGCAGAAGTCGCCATCGAGTTCAGCCAACCCGACCAAGCGGCAAACAACATCCTACGTTGCTTTGACCTGCATCTGCCCATCGTGGTTGGCACCACGGCTTGGTATGACCGACTTGATGAAATCAAGAGACGCTGCCTTGAAGGACACCAAAGCCTGTTCTACGCTCCCAACTTCAGCATCGGGATGAACATGGTGTTCAAGATGAACAAACTACTGGCACAATTTGCCGAGAAATACCATTACACCATTTCGCTGGCCGAGACCCATCACATCCACAAGCTCGACAAACCCAGCGGCACAGCAGCCAAAATGGCCAACGACATCATTGCCGAGAGCCAACGTTACCAGCACTGGTCCATTGAAGAGCCTTGTCCAGCGGACGTCCTGCCAATCCATGTCACTCGTGAAGGCGAGGTTTTCGGCATCCATAGCGTCACGATTCAATCCACTGCCGACCGCATCACACTCACCCACGAAGCATTCAGCCGTGAAGGACTCGCCCAAGGTGCCCTGGCCGCCGCGCAATTCCTCATCGGCAAGACCGGATGCTTCACGATGGAAGATTTGTTTTCCTAAAATATCCCTACCTTTGCTTCCCTAAATACTATTTCAATCCAACCAGCGTTAACAAGTAAATTCATTGCAAACCATGTCATTAATACTATTCATTTTCCTCATCCCGGCCTTGTTTACCATTCCGATTGCCTTCACATGGAAACAGTTTGAAGCCGCCGGACAAAAGAGCTGGCAAGCCTTTATCCCCTATTACAACATCTTCGTGCTGTTGAAAATCATCAAAAAAGAAAAGAAATTCTGGTGGTGGTTCTTCATCATCTTCCCGTATATCAATGTTTTCATGCTCTTCCTGATGCTCATCGAGCTGGGCAAATGCTTTGGGAAATTCAAGGTCTGGGAAGAGTTCATGGCGGCCATACTGCCTTTCATCTTCTTCCCGCTGATTGTGAAAGACACACCTTATCAGGATCCTGCCACAACCAAGAGACCCGTGAAATCCAAAGGCCGCGAATGGTTCGATGCCATTGTGTTTGCCGTGGTCGCTGCCATGATTATTCGCACTTACGTATTTGAGGCCTTCACTATCCCGACTTCTAGTATGGAGAAGTCACTTTGCGTAGGAGACTACCTGATTGTCAGTAAAATACACTATGGACCCAAACGTCCGAACACCCCTATCAGCTTCCCCTTTGTGCATAACACGCTGCCTTTCAGCACCACAAAGAAATCCTATCTGGAATGGATCAAGCTGCCCTATCATCGCTATCCAGGCACCTCAACCATCAAACGCAACGACCCCATCGTGTTCAACTACCCTGCAGGCGATACCGTGTGCGACAAGTTCCAGAGCAGCATCAGTTACTATGACCTTATCCGTGAATACGGGCGAGAAAGGGTGTGGAACGACCCCTATAACTTTGGAAAAGTCATCGCCCATCCGGTGGACAAGCGCGAGAACTATGTGAAACGACTCATCGGCATGCCCGGCGACAAGCTTCAAATCAAAGACGGTGTGGTTTACATCGACGGTGAGCCAGGGTTCCAACCCGAGAACATGCAATTCCGTTACATCGCCACCACTACGGGCAACGGCATCACCCAACGAGTGCTCGACAACTATCACATCAGTGAGGCCTACAAAGGCCCTAACGCCAACGAGGCCTACCTGCACATCAGCGAGAAAGTGGCTGAGGAGCTGAGAAAGCTTCCTTTCATCACCTCTGTTGAAAGGGACATCACTCCAGCCGGTGCCGACCTCCGCGCCGAGATCTTCCCCCACCGTCCCGACCTCTTCCCGTGGAATGTGGATAACTACGGTCCTATCGAAATCCCTCGCAAAGGTCAAACCGTGTCACTCACCCTTGAGAACCTGCCCCTCTATGAGCGTATCATCCACGCTTACGAGCTTCACGACTTGCAAGTCAAAAACGGCCAGATTCTCATCGACGGACAGCCTGCCGACAGCTATACCTTCGCCATGGATTATTACTGGATGATGGGTGACAACCGACACAACTCCGCTGACTCACGCTACTGGGGCTTCGTGCCTGAAAACCACATCGTTGGCAAAGCCATCTTCATCTGGTTCTCACGCGACAAAGTCAACGGCGGCATCCGTTGGAACAGAATGTTCAGGATCCCGAAATAAGGTTGATGCGTTCCTCTTAGTTGAGGACTACCTTTTGAACACGCTCCTTCTCGCCATTGACAAGGCGGAAGACATACACTCCCGAGGGTAATCCCACGGTGGAGAAGTGTGGCTGAGCCTTAGCATTCCATAAAACCCTTCCCATCACATCAACGACTTGCATGACAGCACCCTCATAGTCGCTGATGACCCACTCAGTACCGTCAAAATGAGCAAATGGCTGTTCCAAATCAGCTTCGTATTGAAGCACTAATTTGAAACGACTGGCGTATTCTCGACCTGTAGCCTTGAAACGATAACTGGGATGACGCAGCAAGTCGATATCAGCACCCGTCACATAATCAATCAAGTGAAGATAGCCATTGCTCAAATCCTTCGCATCAACCTTCAAAGTGTAGTCACCAGGAAGCTGATTGTCAAGCCATATTTCAACTGACTCAGTGCTTTCATCCATAAATGCGATGGCAAAGCCATGATTGTCCTCATGGATGTAAAGAGAGGGATTGTTCGGGTTGAAATGACCTATTTTATCCAGATTACGTCCTTCACCCAGATAGAGATAAGCCACATCACTATAGACTCCATTGCTCAGATTCACCGCAATCCTGGGCAAAGCATCACCCCTAGTATGTTTCATCGAAATTGTCTCTCCTGTTGCCACTGCGTTTGACTTGGTGATGCTCAAATCCCCAGCAACGGCAGTCTCAACCAAGATACCCTGTCCAGGAAGGATCGCCGTTTCGTAGGTTTCAGCCATCCACGATCCGTCATTAGTAAGAACATAGAATCCCGAGGCGAGATGGTTATCATCGATGGCACCGCCAGCCCCTTTGTAGATGTTGTGAGGATAAGGATTGCCAACCAAATTAAAGCCTTTCAGGTCATCAGGGCGCGCATTGGTATAAGTCAGGGGGAAGGTGACGTCAGCATGATTCAGAGTGCCTTTGAAGATGGGCGTAAAGCTAGTGCCATTGGCATAGAGATAGCCACGTCCTGCCTCAAAAGCCGTGAAGCCATTGTTTGCATTGTTTTTGTAGTTGCGCCATTCCTCTTGGGTAAGGTTGGTTTCATCGAAATAATAAAGGTCATAATCCGGGAACAATAGGTTGGAGCCTTCCTCCACGGGTGAAGCCACCATGGGCGAAGCCACCGTGTACCAACCGTCAGGAACCGTAATATCCGCGTATGCTTCAACAGTCTTCTGCATGGTGGCCAAAACACCTTCAGAGGCATTCAAAAGCTGCGCCCCGTCTTCAATAATCAGATTGCTCACATGAACCGTGCTAAGATCCGTGACATCCAAAACACTGCCCGACGCTACAACGAGCATCCTGGTAGGATCTTCAACGGTTAAAGATGCCATCGTTCCGCTGATAAGGTCACATTGCGCGAACAAAAACACATTCAGATCCTCATCCTGATCACAAGAAAAGAACGCTTCAGCAGAGTCATAATAAAGATATTGATCCGTTTCCGACACCGTCGCTTTGAGCTTGGCTTTCCCATCTGGAGTGATAACAACCTCCCATCCCATCGGATTCTCACTCAGCTTCAAATCACCACTTTCGTCTGTCACAAGATAGTTCATGTTGACACCGTCATAAAGGGTCCAAAGGTCATTGTATTGCCCCAAAGTAAATTGAAACACATATCCTTGGGCTGGCACAGCAGGAGTGGATTGATTGGTTTTTTTGTTCGCACAAGTAATCTCGACACCTTCACTGATGGTGCCACCCTCAAGTGGACCGCCAACGGCCATGGCAGTCCCGTCAAACCCACTGGCAATCAAATACTTTCTACCCTCCACAAGCTGACTTTCATCAGTAATAAGCATATAATAGCTGGAGGACATGGTGTAAAAGTCGATATATTGTGGATTTACCGCATTACCAATATTCTGATTTGCCTGAAAAACAATGGAATAGTTAGAAACCACATCCAATTCCGACTGAGAGCTATGATCATAGAGGCGGAACGTGATGGTCTCCCCTATAGATCCTTGAATATTGTAACCCTCGGTGATATAAACGCCCGTATTGAATGGCGGAGGTGTCAGAATCAAATGGAAAGAAGCCCTACAGACATCACCAACAAAAGCACCTAACTCAAGGTCTGGGCTTGTCTGCATCACCCCATCAATCCTGACAGCAAAAGTAGCGGTCATATTGAAATCCGAATAGACAGGTTGCCAATGGTGATCGGGATACTCATCCACTGCAAACAACGAGTTGGGAGTGACCCAGAGCATGGAAAAGGTTTGAAAAAAAGAGAAGCAACGTTATCAACCAAAATCTTTTCATAGCAAAACTTCAAAAAGGCAGGCAAAAGTAAGAAAAAACTCTAATTCTTGAGTTTTTTTTGTGTACCTTTGCAGTTTCTACACAGAAGACAAAAAAACGATGGCAGAGAATAAGAAAAAAGAAAACACTTTCAAACCTAAACCAGTAACATCCTCAGCGACAGAGGATAACTTCGATATCCTCATCCATGATCCAGATGCACCGGATTCACCCAAACGCATTGAGAGCTCGAAAAAGACCGCTGAAAAGCACCCTCAAGAGAAAAAGGATGAAAAAAAAGAGAAAAAAACGGAGAAACCGAAGAAAGTCAAAGACGACGCCCCCAAGGAACCCGATCCCCGTATCCGTTATGGCATCGGCTTCTTAGTGCTGTGCATCGCCCTCTTCCTCGCTTTGTCTCTGATTTCCTATTTCGTCAGCTACTTCAACGGCAGTTATCATGAGACAGGCACGCTGCTGTTCAACAAAGCCATCCAGTTCGATGTCATCACCGGCAAACTCGGTGCCTTCCTAGCACAAGTGCTCATCAAAGAGTCCTTCGGATTAGGAGCGTTCTTCTTCGTCTATATACTGACTATCATAGGATTGCATCTAACCATCAATACCAAGATAAAGATGTGGAACATCTGGAAGTTCGCCATCATGTCGCTCGTCTGGATTCCATTACTTTTCGGATTCATCAATTTCGTCGCTCCCAACAAGGTATGCGAGATTTTTGGAGGTGCTGTGGGGAAATTCCTTAACGCCAACATCTTTAACCTAATGGGAAAATCAGGAGTCATCCTCACCATTGTACTCGTGTTCCTATTATATTTACTTTTCGAATACAACCTCAACATTGATGGCATACGGCAATGGCGTGAACGAAGAGCGGAACGCCGGGCCAACAAACTTGCCCAGAAACAAGAAAAAAAGCAGGAACAACCTTCTGATCCAAACCGTATGGACCATGATCCAGTCGTACAAGACGATATTGACACCTCGGGGAATCATTTCAAGGATCCCAACAGACGCTTCAACGACCATCAAGAAGATGAAACCGACGACGAAGAAGATCTTGACGACCTGGACGACCTGCCTCAAATCACGGTCATCCATAGGCAATCCACCAACCAACTTCACACCGAGGGCAATCCCCAGCAAGGTCTCAATACAGAACATGCAGACAACATTGACGACGGATTCGAAACTGTGACCAAACCTGTTGAAAAGAAAACGGGAACACAAAAACCTGCTGAAAACACATTGCTTGAAGTCGTTAACCCCGCTAACACAACCGCACCCAGTGACTCCACTACTCCTACTACCAATACTCCTACCACCAACACCATCACATCGGATGTTAACACCACCAAAGGCACAGGATCCGACCACCCAGCCGCCAACGTGGAGCTTGTCATCGAGAAAACGCCGGAAGAGCAAATCGTTAAGGAAGACGGAGAACATCACACCATTGACACGCCTTACGACCCTCACTACGAGCTGAGCACCTTTAAATTCCCCACGTTGGATCTGCTCAGGGACTTCGGTGACAAACGCGCCGAGGTGAGCAACGAAGAATTAGAAGCCAACAAGAACAAGATTGTGGAGACCTTGGCCAACTACGGCATCCAGATCGACAAGATCAAGGCCACCATCGGCCCCACGGTCACCCTCTATGAGATCGTCCCAGCAGCGGGTGTCCGTATCTCGAAGATCAAGAACCTGGAAGACGATATCGCATTGAGCCTCGCCGCTTTAGGCATCCGTATCATCGCTCCTATCCCGGGCAAGGGCACCATCGGCATCGAGGTTCCGAACAAGAAGCCCGAGACAGTCTCCATGAAGAGTGTGCTCGCTTCAGAGAAGTTCCAAAACAACAAGTTCGCATTGCCATGCGCCATCGGTAAGACCATCTCCAACGAGACCTACGTCTTCGACCTGGCCAAGATGCCCCATATCCTAATGGCAGGTGCCACCGGACAAGGCAAGTCTGTGGGATTGAACGCCATCGTGGCCTCCTTGCTCTACAGCAAGCATCCCTCCGACTTGAAGTTCGTCATGGTGGACCCGAAGAAAGTGGAGCTCACCTTATACAACCGCATCGAGCGTCATTACCTGGCCAAGCTGCCTGACTCAGAAGATGCCATCATCACTGACGTGAAGAAAGTGGTACGCACGCTCAACTCACTGTGCATCGAGATGGACCAGCGTTACGACCTCCTCAAGGCCGCCCAGTGCCGCAATATCATCGAATATAACGAGAAGTTCAAAACACGCCGATTGCTGCCCACTGAGGGGCATCGTTACTTGCCCTACATCGTATTGGTCGTCGATGAGTTCGCCGACCTCATCATGACAGCAGGCCGTGATGTGGAAGCACCCATTGCGCGTCTCGCACAGCTCGCCCGTGCCATTGGCATCCACCTGATCATCGCAACGCAACGTCCTTCTGTGAACATCATCACCGGCTCGATCAAAGCCAATTTCCCAGCTCGTATCGCCTTCCGTGTCATCTCCGCTGTTGACTCCAAGACCATTCTCGACCAAAGTGGTGCCAACCAACTCATCGGTCGTGGTGACATGCTGCTCTCCACAGGCAACGACTTAGTACGTCTGCAATGTGCTTTCATCGACACCCCAGAGGTGGAGGCCATCACCTCTTATATCGGTGAGCAACGAGGCTTCAGCGAGCCTTTCCTGTTACCCGATGTGCCTGATGAAGACGGCAATGGTGACGGAGGCGACTTCGAGGACGGTGACGAACGCGACAGCCTCTTCGAGGAAGCAGCCCGCATCGTGGTCCAAACCCAACAAGGTTCCACTTCCATGATCCAACGCAAACTCAAACTCGGATATAACCGTGCAGGCCGCATCATCGACCAGCTGGAAGCCGCTGGCATCGTCGGTCCCTTCTCGGGAAGCAAGTCTCGCGAAGTAAAAGTCGCCAACGAGTTCGCTTTGGAACAGATTTTGAAGGATCTCGAACTCAAAGATCAAGGAATATGAAAAAACAACGCTTTTACCTCATCGGCATCCTCTTCATGCTTGCCGTCAACACAGGATTTGGTCAAAATAACGCTAATGAATTGATTAAGAAGGCAGTAAAATCCATCAGAGATCCCAAAAACGCGGAAATGACCTTTTCTTACACCATCCAATCCGACAACACCAAAAACGCTCCAAAACAAAAAGGCAAGGCCTACCTTCAAGGCGATGCCTATAAGCTTGTCATGGACGAACAAGAAACCATTTGCGATGGGAAGACCATCTGGACCTATCTGGTGGAAGACGAGGAAGTCATGGTGAGCAATGCCAGTGACGGCAGTGACAACACCCCCCTCAAAATCATCACCTCCCTCGACAAAGACTACTCCGCCAAAATCAAAGGCACCGATGACAAAGGCTTCTGCACCATCGAGTTAAATGCTGCTGACGGGATGTACAAAAACGTCATCGCAACCATTGACTCTAAGAAAAATCAGCTGAAGCATCTGAAAATCAACACCGACGATGGAAACACCATCATTATTGACATCGACGAGTGGAAGTTCAACCAAGACTGGAAAGAGGACTTTTTCTCATTTGATGCCAAAGCACATCCATCGGTAGAAGTCATCGACATGAGGTAACATCAATACCAGGTGAGAGGTATGTTCAAGAAGATTGTCAACACCTTCGGCACAAAAATCACGGCAGCGGTCATCAACTTTATGATTGCCGTGATCCTCTCACAAGTTCTGGGCGACACTGGCAAAGGCACGCAAGCCTTATTACTCGCCACCATCACATTCATCCTGATTTTCTCTGAAATTGTCTGCGGTGCCAGCATCATCTACCTTGCCCCACGACATTCATTCAAAAAGATTTTGGTGGCCTCCGTAGCATGGGCGGCCTTCATCGCTGTGGTGATGGGCTTTGCCCTCTGGCTTTTTTACCCAAAACTAGCTCCCGAACTGATTGCGCATGTGGCCATCCTTTCGTTCATCTCCTCGCTCAGTAACATCAATTTCCGCTTTTTGGTCGGCAGAGAAGAAATCAAGAAGGCCAACTACAACACCTTGCTCCAGCCCGTGCTGATGATACTGACCTTAGTGGTTTACTACCTCCTGTTGAAAAAGACCGACATCTACGGTTATGTCATCGGACTCTATGTGGCATACGGAGGCACTTTCTTACTGGGAGTGTGGATGTTGCGAAACGAATATGCCAACCTCCGCCACGATCATGACAACGACTACCACGAGGTTTTGAAAGACCTGTTCAAATATGGATTTCTCAACCAGACAGGCCATTTTGTACAGTTTTTCAACCTTCGTTTGAGTTATTATCTGTTAAAAGAATACATCAACGTGGGTCGCGTCGGGGTGTTTTCCAACGCTGTCTCACTCGCAGAAGCCATTTGGATTATCAGCAGCAGCATTGCCTTGGTGCAGTATGCCCGTATTGCCAACGCCAGCGACCGTGCTTACGCACAGAGACTCACCTTAGATTTAAGCAAAATCTGCCTTGTCATCTCCGCCATAGCAGTATTGGTGTTGTGCCTCCTTCCATCGGAGGTCTATGTATTTGTCTTCGGATCCGATTTTGGCGAGATGGCTGGCATCATCCGCATTCTTGCTCCAGGCATCCTGTTTTACTGTATCTTCTTGATTCTCGGGCATTATTATTCCGGCATCGGACGTTATCAGATGAACACCTTCGCAGCCTTATGTGGGCTGGTGGCCACCTTTGCGTGCGGCTTCACCCTCATCCCCCGCTATGATGTCACAGGCGCCGCCATCACCTCGGCAGTTTCCTACACCGTCAACGCACTTTTCCTTTTCATCATCTTTTTGAAAGAATCGCATTTCAAAGGGAAAGATTTCATCCTGAGAAAAAGTGAGATTCAGAATTACCTTCTTGAAATGAAACAGCAATTCAGCAAGCAACCTTCCAACCATGAATAAACTCCAAAAATTCACCAAAGCCCTTGGGCGCATCATTCGGCATCCTTATCTACTCAACCTCGTGTTGCAGGACGAAGGGAGCAACAAGGAGGAAGTCATCAAGAAATATGGACTTCAAGACGGCCTACCTGTCATCGAAATCAACACTTTGTTCCCTGACTTCAGAGAAACCGCCATACCCTACGCCTATCTTTCTGGAGCCACCATGCCCATCGACATTGCCTTGCTACGGGCTTTGGGCAAACGCTATGCGGTGCAAGACTATTTCGAAATCGGCACCTGGCGTGGTGAGAGCGTTGCCAATATGGCACAAGTAGCACCCCACTGCGTCACTTTCAATCTCCCCAAAGAGGCAATCATTCAATTGACTGACAATACTTTATATGCCGACTTGCACGGTTTTTTCAGCAACACATTAGACAATGTCGAGCAACTCTTTGGCGACTCACAAACCTTTGACTTCAAGCCACATCTCGGCAAGTACGACATGGTCTTTATCGATGGCGACCACCACTACGAGAGTGTAAGGAAAGACACGGAAACTGCTTTCAAGCTTTTGAAGGGAAACCGTTCCGTCATCGTATGGCACGACTACGGGCTGGATCCCGAGACCATCCGATGGGATGTCGTGGAAGCCATACTTGACGGAGCACCCGCTGAAAAACGGAGTCATATTTATCATATTTCCAACACCTTGTGTGCTGTCTATCTGCCTGAAGACTTCCCCACTCACAAACTTGTGCCTTACGAAAGGCCTCATAAGTATTTTGAAGTCCAAATCCAAACCCATCCTTGTTGAGTCATGAACATCCTGCACCTTTTGAGTTGGTTCCCCTCCCCTGACGATCCTACGTTAGGCAACTTCTGCGTCCGCATGATTGACGCTCTTCCTGAGGATTGTCACTCCATCATCCTCTCAGTCTGCGACGGACACAACATGAGCCAATCTTTCGAGCTCAAGGAGATCCCAGGGCTTCATCACACCCATCTGCAAATTTATATCCGTCCCCCGAAAAACAAAGTGCTGCGCAAACTCAAGATGTTAAGGATGTACCAGTATGGGTTAAGACACCTAAAAAAACAAGGCTTCAACCCCGACATGATTCACCTCCATGTCGCATACCCGCTCGGGCAACTCGCTCTGCTTTGGCATATCCTTTACGGCTATCCTTACGTCCTCACCGAGCATTGGACTATCTATCAACCTCAAAACCAACACGTTTTAGTAGGAAGACTAAAGCGGATGATGGTCAAAATAGCCAACCATGCCGCTTTGATCATGCCCGTCAGTCTCGATTTGCAACACTGCATGGAAGGTCACGGCATCCATAATCGTTATGAGGTAATTTACAATCTGGTGAACACCGACCTGTTTCGCATTGGGTCCCAGAACACGCAACCAAGAAAACGGCTGTTACATATCTCCACCCTTCGTGACGAGGCCAAGAATTTTTCGGGGATTCTCCGAACCATAGAACGTTTACGCAAGCAACGCGATGATTTCGAACTACATGTCATCCATGATTACGAGGCACCCGAGTTCAAGGCTTTTGTCAGCGAACATCAACTGACCGATTGTGTCATTTTCGAGGGGAAGAAAACCTCGGAGGAAGTGGCTAAGGCATTTTCTGAGACCGACTTTTTCGTGTTGTTCTCCAATTTCGAGAACCTTCCCTGTGTGATTGTGGAGGCTTTTGCGTCGGGAGTTCCGGTACTCACCACGGATGTAGGCGGCATTGCTGAGATTGTCACGCCCGAGCGCGGGCTCTTAATCAAAGCAGGTGACGAAGATGCATTGTTGAAAGGAATGACACAGATGCTTGAGGAATGTCGCTCGTACGACCGAGAACGCATACGCCAATATGCGGTCAACACTTTCTCAGCAGACAGGATAGGCCAGCAAATCCATGAGCAATATAAAAAGGTGATGGAGTCGTGTTAGCGATCACTCTCCCACGGTATTCTTCATGACACCGATTCTCGAGTTCTCGATGAATCGTACAATCATCTCGAGGTCTTCAGAGGCGGGCAGGTTCGTTTTGATGTACTGCACGGCTTGAGAAATGTTCATACCCGCGCTATAAATGACGCGGTAGATATCCTGAATGGCGTTGATACGTTCCTTGCTAAAGCCCCGTCTGCCCAAACCGATGTAATTCACACCTGCATACGACACAGGGTAGCCCGTGCCTGTTTTGACAAACGGTGGGATGTCCTTGTTAATCATGGCCCCACCCGAGATCATCACATGAGCGCCGATACGGGTAAATTGCGAGACGGCAGCCAGACCACCCAAGATGGCCCAATCATCGACTGTGATATGTCCGGCAAGGGTAGCCGCATTCGCCATGATGACATTGTCGCCCACGACACAATCATGAGCCACGTGGGTGAAAGCCATCAAGAGGCAGTTCTTTCCCACCACGGTTTTGCCACTGGCGGCAGTACCTTTATTAATAGTAGCTGACTCACGCACCGTGGTTCCGTCGCCGATATAGCAGTAAGTGGTCTCGCCACGGTATTTTAGGTCTTGTGGAATGGCAGAAATCACAGCTCCAGGAAAGAACTTGCAGTTTTTGCCGATACGGGCACCGTCCATGATGGTAACATTAGGGCCGATCCAAGTGCCGGATCCGATTTCCACATCTTCGCCGATCCAGCAGAACGGCTCGATTTTCACATCCTCCGCTATGCGGGCGTTGGGATGGATATATGCCAGAGGTTGATTCATCATCAGCGTTAATTTAGTCCTGCTGAAGCATGGAGTGTTTAATTCTACGGGCAAAAGCAGTGTTAGAGAAATGGCCTGGTTTATAGGCGGTCACATGACCTTTAATAGGTTTCCCCACCAAAGTCAGGTCGCCAATCACATCCAACAGTTTATGGCGAGCGGGCTCATTGTCGAAATACAGATCCACGTTATTCAGGATACCTCCCTCTTTTACAAGCACTTTCGGCTTCTTGAAGAAGGCAGCGATGTGGTCTAATTCATCCGAGGAAACATTTTTGTTGACAAACACGATGGCATTGGTTAAATCGCCACCTTTAATCAGGTTACGGCTAAGGAGCGTCTCCAACTCATGAAGGAAGACGAAGGTGCGGCAGGGGGCAATTTCGGCTTCAAAATCCTTAAGGTCATGCAACGACGCGCTTTGCTGGTCAAGCACCTTGGTGTTGTACTTCACAGTCACGTCAATCTGGAACGACTCACAAGGCTCGATGGAGAGTTCAATGCCCAGCACTTCGTTGCGATAGGTGATAGGTTCCTTGATGACGTAATAGTCGCGCAAGGCCTTCTGTTCGACAATGCCAGCTTCTTTGAGTGCCTTGACGAATTCCTTGCCGCTTCCATCCATGATAGGCATCTCTTCCACATCGATGTCTATAAGCACGTTGTCGATGCCCATACCACGCAGGGAGGCCAGCACATGTTCCACGGTATATATTTTGACACCACCCTTACCCAAGGTGGTGCCTCTTGTTGTATCAATCACGTTATCCACATCCGCTTCAATGATGGGTTGGTCTTCAAGATCAATCCTGCGGAAACGTATTCCCGTATTGACGGGAGCGGGATTAAAAGTCAAGGTGCCGCACTGGCGCGTATGCAATCCAGCGCCAGAAACACTAACTTTTTTCTTTAAAGTACACTGTCTTTCTTCCATAAAAAATCATCTTGGGATTATTTTGTCCCAAGAAAAACGGGCAAAAATAGGGAAAAAACATTAAAAACCAAAAAAAACCTGCTACTTCTCTAAAAGTTTTTGCACTTCCTTTTCGAGCGCATCGATTTTTCGAGCCATCTCATCGATGTGACGGAAGCGGGCGTTCGACACTAAATACTGTTTCAATGGCTGTATGGGAGTACCCATAAACTCCTGATTTTCTTCTCTGATGCTGCCCATGACGCCACATTGTCCGCCGAACTTCGAGCCGTTGGCGATATGAAGATGACCGACAAAACCCGACTGGCCGCCCACCACGCAGTTTTTACCGAGATGTGTGGAGCCGGAGATACCCACTTGAGCGGCCAAGGCGGAGTTCTCCCCCACTTCGACATTATGAGCCAGATGAACGAGGTTGTCGAGTTTCACGCCTTTATGAACCCTTGTAGAGCCCATGGTGGAGCGGTCGATGGTGGTATTGGCTCCAATCTCCACGTCATCGTCGATGACCACATTGCCCACCTGAGGGATCTTATCGTAATGGCCGTCCTCCTGAGGAGCGAAGCCGAAGCCGTCGGCACCGATCACCGCCCCAGCATGGATGATACAACGCTGTCCCACCACGGTGTTACGGTAAAGCCTCACGCCAGGATAAAGCACCGTGTTGTCGCCAATGACACAGCCATCGCCGACATAGACCTGAGGATACACTTTGACATGATTTCCCAGAGTCACGTGTTCGCCGACAAAGGCAAATTCACCCACATAGAGGTCATCACCACATTGAGCTGAAGAGGAGACAAAGGCAAGCGACGACACGCCTTTCTTGTCCTGTGACATCTGGTCATAGAAGGCCAGCAGTCGCGCGAACGAGGCGTAAGCGTCCTCCACCCGGATCAGGGTGGCTGCAATAGGTTTCTCAGCCACAAAACCGTTGTTGACAATCACAACAGACGACTTTGTCTCATAGATATAAGGCGTGTATTTCGGATTCGCCAAAAAACTCAACATGCCTTCAGCACCCTCTTCAATCTTGGCCACGTTCCAAACCTCAGCATTCGGATTGCCTTCAACCGTACCAGAGAGCAAGTCAGCGATTTGTGATGCGTAAAATTTCATGCGATGCAATTAGATTTCATTAAATTCCTTTTTCAAGGCCGCCACCGCCTGTTCCACGAAAGGATTAGGCAAGGCGACCAATGCCTGGGCGACCATCGCGGCCTCAGTGTCAGCTTCCGTTTTGTCAAACGTAGTGTTGATTTGGCTGATAAGCTCTTCTTTGGCTCGACGGACAATCTCCCAAACATCATTACTAACGTAGAGTTGTTGCGCCATATTGTGTTCAAACTCATCTTCAATACGTTGCAACAAAGAAAGATGCAGTGCCTCCTTGGTCATCCCCGGAACGAAGAGGCTCTTCACCAGGACTGGCAGCTGGGAACGCTCCAGGAAAAGCAAAAAGCGCTCACAAGCCTGAATCCTAAGCGGTGCGACCATCTTCATGGTGGCAATGCGAATCTCAGCCTTGGCTTTCAAACGCAACTCCCATTCCCTCAATTTGAAACTACGATAGATGATGAAAACCGCCACTGCGAGCAACAAGGCAATGACAACCAAAATGACAATCAAGAAAAGGTCCATTTGTATGATTTTCTTGCAAAGATACAAAAGAATTGAGAATTTAGAATTTAGAATTAATAAATATCGTACTTTTGCAATCCCAATAGCAAAACCTTTAATGAAGTTAAAACTAAAAAACTTGAAATAACACAATCATGAGCGAAATCATCCTCTCGAACAGAGTTTTGAACATGGCGGAGTCAGCGACCTTGGCCATGACCAACAAAAGCCGCGAGCTGAAAGCCCAAGGCATCGATGTGATCAGTCTGAGTATCGGCGAGCCCGACTTCAACACCCCTGAGTCAGCCAAACAAGCCGGCATCGACGCCATCAACAACAATGACACCCATTATCCTCCGGTTCCCGGAACCCCCGCACTGCGCAAAGCCATCGCCAACAAGCTGAAGCGAGACAATGGACTGGACTACAAGGACACCGACATTCTCGTCTCCAACGGCGCCAAGCAGGCTATCAACAATGTGCTTCTGGCCATCCTCAACGACGGCGACGAAGTGATCATCCCCGCCCCGTTCTGGGTCTCCTACCCTGAAATGGTGAAACTCAGCGGCGGTGTCCCAGTCATCGTCAACAGCGACATCGAACATGACTTTAAGATTACCGCTGAACAGCTCGAGAAGGCCATCACACCCAAAACCAAGGCATTGCTCATCAACACGCCTTGCAATCCTAGCGGCAGCGTCTTCACCAAAGCGGAACTGACCGCCATCGCCGAGGTACTCAAGAGATATCCTAACATCATCGTCATCTCCGATGAGATCTATGAGTTCATTCAATACGAGCACAAGCACGAGAGCATGGGACAATTCGAGTTCCTGAAGGACCGTCTCGTCATCGTCAACGGCGTGGCTAAAGGCTATGCCATGACCGGATGGCGCATCGGCTACATCGCTGCCCCACAAGCCATCGTGAAGGCCACCAATAAAATCCAAGGCCAAATCACCTCCGGAATCTGCACCATTGCGCAAGCCGCTGCCTGCAAAGCCATGGAACTGTGCCCAGAAAACTCCCAAGAGATTCAGGACATGCTGAAAGCTTTCCGCAACCGTCGCGACATGCTTGTGAAGCTGATGAACGAAATTCCAGGAGTGAAGTGCAACACTCCCGCCGGTGCCTTCTATGTCTTCCCAGAAGTGAAGTCCTATTATGGCAAAACTGATGGACAGACAGTCATCAATGGCAGCGACGACCTCTGTCTATGGCTGCTTTATAATGCCCACGTGGCATGTGTCGCTGGCAAGGCCTTCGGCAACGACGACTGCATCCGCCTTTCTTACGCCACTTCCGAGGACAAACTCCGCGAAGCCGCCAAAAGAATCAAAGAGGCCTTGCAAAAACTACATTAATTAAAATAATCAGTAGTCAGTTGTTCATTCTTGATCGATTCAACGGGTTGAAAGCGCTAGTGGTGGGCGATGTGATGATCGACGCCTATTCAAAAGGCTTTGTCGAACGGATGTCGCCCGAGGCACCTGTGCCTATCGTGAGCCTGAAGGAACATTTCGACCGGCTGGGAGGTGCAGCCAATGTGGCACTCAACTTGAAAGCACTGGATGCCGTCCCCTTTGTCTGTTCCGTCATCGGCAATGACACTGCCGGCGAAAGGTTGTATCGGCTGATGCGAGAACACGGCTTAAACACTGACGGCCTAGTGCGAAGCAAGCAACGCTCCACCACCGTCAAGCATCGCGTGTTTGACAGAGAACGACAGTTGTTGCGAATCGATGAAGAAGACACCTTCGACCTCAACGAGGAGGAGCGCCTTAGCCTTTTAGCAAAGATTGATGAACAGATGCGGCAAGAGCGTATCGATGTCATCATCCTTCAAGATTACAATAAAGGTGTTTTGTCACCTGCCATCATCAAGCACCTGCTTGAGGCCGCCGACAGTGCAGGCATCCCTGTTGTGGTCGATCCGAAAAAAAACAACTTCTTTGCATACGAAGGGGTAACCCTTTTCAAGCCTAATGCCAAAGAGCTTTGCGATGGTCTCGGCGTGACCGCCGAGACCATCGACGAGCTGCGACAAGCCGCCAACAGTCTCCAACAACGATTGCGCTGCCAATACCTGATGGTCACCCTTTCTGAAAAAGGGGTGATGATCCTTCACGACAACACCTTCCTTCATCTGGCCGCTCATCCCCGACATATTGTCGATGTATCCGGTGCGGGAGACACCGTCTTAAGCGTGGCGGCATTATGTTTGGCCTCCTATAGGTGCGCAAGGCATGAATCAACTTTGGGAAATGTCACCCCAAAAACCATCGGTGAAGCCATTGCCACCTTATCGAACATAGCAGGAGGCATGGTTTGCGAGTCCTCCGGTGTCGTCCCGATTGACAAAGCACGTTTTGAAGAAGAAATTAAACGACTTTATCATGGCTGACCAGCGTGAAGTCACAGCGATGTTCGATGCCATCGCTCCCCGTTACGACTTCCTAAACCATCTCCTCTCCTTCCATCTGGACCGTATTTGGAGAAAAAAAGCTTCCAAAATCGTCGCTGAAGGTCACCCCAAGGCCATCCTCGACATAGCCACAGGCACTGCCGACCTCGCCATCCAATTAGCTCACGACAACCCACACTCCACAATCACAGGCATCGACCTCTCTCAAAAAATGCTCGAAGCCGGAAAGAAAAAAATCGAAAAAAAGCATCTGGACCAGCAAATCACCCTCCTCAACGGTAATGCGGAGGCTCTTCCCTTCCCCGACCAATATTTCGACGCCGTGACCTGCGCCTTCGGGGTACGCAACTTCGAACAACTCAGCACAGGACTGCGCGAGATGCTGAGAGTCATCAACGACCGTGGCACCGTTGTCATCCTTGAATTCTCCCAGCCCACCCATCCTCTCATCAAAACGCCTTACCAACTCTATTCACGGCTACTCATTCCCACGGCAGGGCGATGCATCTCAGGCCATGACACCGCCTACACTTATCTGCCCCACACCATAAAAGACTTTGCGGAATCGGATCTGCTGAAAAAAGGAATCGAAGAAACAGGATTCACGCTTCATAAAGTCATTCCCCTTTGCTGGGGTGTTGCGAGCCTTTATGTCTGCGTTAAAAAAAGCAACTGAAACCACAATAAAAAAACAGAGAGTCCCGTTAAGCAACTTTAAAGAGAAAAAAGTGAAAAGAATCTTAACTATAGCGGTCCTCCTGTCGTTGATAGCAATAGGCCTACCCGAAGTCCAAGCCCAAAGCAGAAAAGTCATATATCTGCAAAAATACAACAACGAGCCTTATCACTTCGGATTCCTGTTGGGGCTCAATTTCATGGATTACTCATTGCTACTCAACGAGAACTACCAAAACAGGATGCTACCCCAAAGCTATCTTCCCAAAGACATCCCGGAATACGGAAGGGTCACTCAGTTTCAGATTCTCAGTGCGGAGAGCCACACTACCCCAGGCTTTTCTGTTGGAGTCATTGGAGACAAAAGGTTAGGAGAGTATTTCAACTTACGGTTCATTCCCACCCTTAGTTTGAGTTCCAAGTACGTTCATTACATCACGCGGCTGTATGGCGTCGACAACACTGTCATCGATGCGGCGAGGGATGTTATTTCAGATGACAAGCTAGCTACTTTCATGGAGTTTCCCCTTCAGGTGAAATACCGCTCAAAGCGTTACAACAACATTGGTGCTTATCTCATTGCCGGTGTCAACCCGAGGTTGTACTTGGCTTCTAGGAAAAACAAGACCGACAACGGAGGGAACCCTGCTTTGCTTCAAACCGAGCGAGGAGACGTGGCGCTGGAGTTAGGGTCAGGGTTTGACATTTATAACCAGTGGTTCAAGATGGGTGTTGAAATCAAGATGAGTTTTGGCATCATTCAAATCCAGAAGACTGACCCAAAATCCACTAACTTCATTTACAACGCTCCGCTTAAAGAGGTCAGAAACAAGCAGTTGCAAATTTCATTCACCTTTGAATAAAATTTTTTTCGTTTTTTTGTTGCAGGTATGATTTTTTTGTCTAATTTTGCAGCGTCAAAACGAAACCGAAAGGCAAGTAAGACGGATGGTCTCTTCGTCTAGTCTGGTCAGGACGTCAGGTTTTCATCCTGGTAACTCGGGTTCAAATCCCGGAGAGACTACCAAAACAAACCCTAACTCATTGAAAATCAGAGTTAGGGTTTTTGTTTTGCACTACTTTTGCGCAACAGGTTTTCAGAATAGCATTTTCAAAGCCTCAAGGAATAAAAGATCTTCATTCTCCCCACACTTCCCTGTTTCACCCATATCGCCACGGGCAATCACCTTCCAATCATTTTTTCGGCGATGCATTCCACAGCTTCCACCTACCATTTCCCTTTATAGCCACCACCACCAGAATGTCCTCCACCAAAAGAGCCACCCGAGTGATGCTTATAACCGCCACTGGAATGATGTGATGAAGAATGATAATGACTCGAGGAAGACGAACCAGAACCGCTGTAGGAATGGAACAGCTTGGGGATGGTTTCCTCAACAACCCAAGAGTGGCCGCAAAACTCGCAACGATTGGTCACCTCTTTGAGACCCATTTGTTCATAATTGGCTTCTCGGACGACTTTGGTGCTTACCGCTTTCGCAGTATGCCCTTGACATATAGGGCAATCCAGATAGCGAATGATAGATGATGGGAAGCTTTTCATAACAGTCACATGTCCATAGCTACAGATGTAAGGATCGTAACTGACTGATTTCAACGCCATCTCTTTCTGCTGCACTGGACTGAAATGAAATTTTTCGAAGGAACCCATTGTACCTCCACACTCCACACATCGACACGCAGGAGTGTCTTTAATTTTATGCTTGAAAATCAAGATGAAGACCCACCCCACCCAGATGGCAAGCCACCGTGTGAGTCGCGTCAGTCTGTTTTTGTCGGCTTGCTCAAAAAAGGCTTGGGGGAAAGGATCAACCTTAGCAGCCTTATTGGAAATACGCAAAGCGCGCAAGTTTTGCCTGATACAAACCCATGAGAGGTAAGCAAAGATGGTGATCAACAGGATATGCTTGTAGCTGAGGTGTGCTGAATCACCCTTAAGCCAGACTTCTATTGGAATGGCAAGGAAAAAGAACAGCAAAGGCGACAGCCCGATAAGCATCCCTTTCAAGCAGCCCACCCCTTCCCAAGGATTGCCATCCCATTTGTCAACTTTTCCACTGACATACCTCACACCGTCAACCACATTGGTTTGCAGAGCCTTAGTGCTTTTTCCTGGCACGTTTTTTTTGTTAACAAGCTGAATTACAAACACAAAGAATCCGATAAAGGGCATCCCAAACAAGAACAAGAAAAGGAGAATCTCCGCAACAGAAAAATCAATATCTTTATCTTTATCTTTATTCTCATTTATCCCTGACGGCAATACAGGAACAAACCCGTCGGGAACCTCTCCACCAAAAACAGAAACAACCTGAGTCACACCAGAACAAAGTCCGCCTTGATAATCGCCTTCCTTAAAAAAAGGAACGATATGATTCATGAAGATATTCTGACATCGGGCATCCGTCAAGTCCTTTTCCACCCCATAACCCGTCTCGAACTTCAACTCGCGCTGCTCCTTGGCCAAGAGAATCAACACACCGTTGTCTTTGCCCCGGTCACCAATACCCCAAGCGTTAAACAGCTCATTGGCGAAAATTTCAATATCTGCATCACCGATTGATTCCAAAGCAACCACAAAGACATCCGCCTGTTCACGGATGCCATTTAACGTCAAATTGATAAAATACTCGCAGCTGTCGGAGAGAATATCGTCGGGATCGGAGACATGGATGAAATCACTCTCAAGACGGGTATTGGGCACCGACTTGACAGTCCACACTCCTTGCGCTGAAACCAGTGTGGCAAGCAAGAGGAAGTAACACAGTGTCAATATTTGTTTCATAAGCCACTACTCCTTCACAAAGCGCATGACATGATACCCGCATCGCACATAATAAATCCCCGATGGAAGACCGCGCACATCAATCTTTCTGTCAGAATCGGCTTTCGGGCTCCTTACCAGCTGGCCTTCCATGTTGAAAACTCCTATCATCTCACCCTCCTCAAGGCCGTCAATAAAGACACTTTCCCGCGCGGGATTAGGGTAAATGGCAGGTTTTTCATGGCTCTCCCCTCCCACGGCCAAAGGATCCGACTTGACAAAGACATCATAGAAAATACGGGCATCCTGTGAATACAACTGTTCGCCATCCTTAAAGATAATTCCATGATCCTCGTGATCCCAACCCACATAATACAAACTATTTCTATAACTGTAACATGCGTTTAAGTCAGCTTCTCTCGCAAAAGTATGAATGTAAAGAAAGGCTGAGTTTTTCCATACAAAACAATCATTAAAGCCCATAAAACCAACAGAATACACATCACCTTCCACAACCTTGATGTCACAAACCCTATTCGCCGTTCCATGGTTGTTATACAACTCAAAAAGCTCTTGCCCCGATTGATAAATAAAGGAGATGACATCCCCAACCACATAATAGATTTCTCCTTCATAGAAGTCAATGTCGCGGACTGTGTTATGGGGATAACTGGCATACAATTCACCATTCACCCAAACACACCCATACTTAAAACCATCCTCATAATAGCCACAGGCATAAACAACGCCATCGACCACCTTAAGACCCAAGACCTGGCTTCGCTTCCCCATATTTCCGTAAGTGTACAAAGGAATGGCTTCGCCGTTTTTCCACACAGCCGCCTTCGATTCATATATATCGTTTATAAAACCAGCGGAATAAATGTCATTTCCATCCAAAGAGATGGCATTAATCTGGGTTCCCTGAACGTTGTCGAGAAACACCTCGTTGTTTTTCATCACACGACCGTATCCTTCAGAAATAGAATTGACCGGATTGGTGTTACATGACCAATAGATGTCATCATTCACCGTGTCGATGACGATGGCTGAAGAATAATTATCTTCTCCAAACTCCCCTCTTTCATATACAATCTCCTCATTTTTGAAAACGGCCGCTGACTTAATGCCAGAAGCATTATAGAAATAACCAGCAGTAAAAATGTCTTGAGCCATGCACACGTCACACATAACCCATAGACACGTCAGTAAGAATAAAGTCTTTTTCATTTTCAGCAGATGTCTTTTGCCCACAAAAATAAAGAAAATTATTTTAGCTTTTTTTATCTTTGCGCCATGAAAAAAATACAAGTCATCGTCAGCAACCAATATGACCCATTCCTAAACCGAGCGGTAGAACAGTATTTCACAGAATATCAGGATGAAGACATCATCACGCTGTATTTGTGGAAGAACCAAAAGACCGTGGTCATCGGCTACAGTCAGAACCCCTTCGCGGAATGCAACGTGCAGCTGCTGCTCGACGAAGGAGGGCACCTCATGCGACGAGGCACAGGAGGAGGTGCTGTTTATCACGACCTGGGCAACATCAACTTCTCATTCATTGCCGACAAAAACAACTATGACGTTAGGAAACAACTATCTGTCATCCAAAACGCCCTCCTCACCTACGGCTTGCACGCGGAGGTGTCGGGGCGCAATGACCTCCTCTGCCAAGGCCGTAAGTTCAGTGGCAACGCTTTCTCCAAAGGCCCCAAAAACCACCTGCACCATGGCACCATTCTCATCAAAACCGACGGAGCCATGATGCAACGCTACCTCATCGTTGACAAAGCCAAGCTAATGAAAAACGGTGTGAAAAGTGTGGCCAGCCGCGTTGTCAACCTCAGCGAGCTTGTCCCCGAACTGACTTCAGAAAACATCAAACAACCCCTAATCGACGCCTTTGAACAGATTTACCATGACCATGCCACCACCCTCGACTTCGACACCTATAGCACGAAAGCCGAAGTCCAAGCAATAAAAGAGGCCATCTCTTCTCACGAATTCCTCTTTGGCCGCTGGGAGCACTTTAAAACCACCAAAAAAGCGCGTTTCCCCTGGGGTGGTGTAGAGATAGCACTGCAAGTTAACGAAGCACAATCCAACATTCAAGACCTGCAAATCGCATCGGACTGCCTGGAGCCCGAAACGATTCAACAAGCAGAAATACTGCTTCGTGGTTGCAGTACCCGAGAAGCCCCTCTTTTTGATCGAAAAAACGAAATCCTTAACGACATCGTACACTTGATCTATGAATAATAGCAACCACACCAAAGAAAAACGATTTATCCATAAGCCCGAATACCCTGGAGGGAAAACTGCGATGATGAACTTCATCAAGGAACAACTCCAATACCCCAAAGACGCCATGGAACAGAAAATCGAAGGCATCGTGCGCGTCTGGTATCAAGTTGACGACAACGGCCATGTGGTGGACACCAAAATCGTGCAGGGACTCTTCCCTTCCTGCGACGAAGAAGCCCTCCGTATCGTCAAGTTGCTGAAATACAACCGTCCTAAAAATATGAACCTGCGCGTGAAAAGCGCCTTCCATATCAATATCCATTTCAAACTGAAAGAAGCCCAACAAAAACTCACCCTCCAATATACCCAGGTATCCACACCCCCGAAAAAAGAACAACAAAACACTCAAAACGTATATACATACACAATAAATATATAGATTTATATGAAATACTATCTCCTCCCCTTTGGCTGTCAGATGAACCTCAGCGACACAGAGCGTGTGCGTACTGTGCTTAAAAAGATGGGGTTTGTCCCCACCGACAACGAGGAAGAAGCCACTATCTTAGGCATCGTGGCCTGCTCGGTACGACAGAAAGGCATTGACAAGGTATATGGTCGCATCGAGAAATGGAACGCGATGAAAAACCGGAAAAACATGATCACCTTTGTCTCGGGATGCATCTTGCCCGCTGACCGGGTTCGCTTCCTGAAGCTGTTCGACTTGGTTTTCCCCATGAACGAGCTGCCCAACCTGCCTGAAATGATTCGCCAATACGGCATTGTCACGCCCGCTTCCCTGCACCCTGGAGATGAGATCGTGCCTCAGCCTGTGATTCGTCCCGCCGCCCCTTTGTTTCATAAAGATGACAAAATCAACCCCTCGGCAAACATGGAGCCTTTCTGGGACATCAATCCCATGCAGAGCTCCACTTTCGAGGCATACATCCCAATCCAAAACGGATGCAACAACTTTTGCACTTACTGCGCCGTGCCTTACACCCGAGGCCGCGAGGTCTCACGTCCATCCGCCGACATCCTGGAAGAACTGAGAGGTTTGGTGGAGAAAGGCTATAAGAGCATCACCTTACTTGGGCAGAACGTCAACTCGTATGGTCTCGACAAAAAAGGTGAGGAAATCAACTTCGCCGAACTGTTGCGTCGCATCGGGGAGTATGGCAAGGCTTCCGGCAAGGAGTTTTGGGTATATTACACCGCTCCGCATCCCCGTGACATGGAGGACGAAATCATGGAGGTGATGGCTCAGTACGATTGTCTCGCCAAGCAGATCCACATCCCTATTCAGTCGGGCGACGACACCATGCTTCAACGCATGAACCGCCACCACAACATGGAACGTTATCGCCATATCATCCAGACCATCCGCGAGAAACTACCCACGGCCACCATCTTCACCGACATCATCGTGGGCTTCACCCACGAGAGCGAGGAAGAGTTCGAGAACACTCGCAAGGCCATGGAGGAGTTCAAATACAACATGGCCTATATCGCCCAGTATAGCGTACGCGAAGGCGCCGTGGCCTCCAAATGGGAAGATGATGTTCCCAAGGAGATGAAACGCCAACGTTATCACCGCCTCACCGAAGAGCTGATGAAACACTCCTTAGTATATAATCAAGCCTTGGTAGGCACCACAGTGAAGATGTTGGTTCAGGACTTCGACCGCAAGAGCGGATATTTGACCGGCCACACTGAAGGCAGAATCGTGATCCGGTTTGCCTCCACAGATACCAGCTTGATTGGCAAGATTGTCAAAGTGAAAGTGACTTCGGCCTCGCCATTGTCTATTGAAGGAACACTATTTGAATGAAGACCATTGCTTTCAAAACCTTAGGTTGCCGCGTAAACCTCTTTGAGACAGATGCCCTGGCCTCTCGATTTAAGGCTGGAGGCTATGAAGTAGTGGATGCCGGCGAGGCCGACATCTTCGTGGTGAACACCTGTACCGTCACCAACACCAGTGACCAAAAATGCCGCCAGGCCATCCATCAAATCAGAAGGAAAAATCCCGAAGCACTGCTGGTTGTCACCGGCTGCATGGTCAACCACCGCAAAGAAGAGCTGATCCAGAGTGGCATTGCCGACTATGTCATCGATAACGAACGCAAATCCGCCATCTTCGACATTGTGGAGGAACATTTCAGCAAAGGGCAGAGCGATCCTGAAGGTTATGACCGCGACTTGTTCTGCTACCAACCCGCCTTCGACACCTTTCACACACGCAGCCTCATCAAGATTCACGACGGATGCAACAACTTCTGCTCCTACTGCATCATCCCTATGGTCAGAGGAAGGTCCACCAGCAGACCTGCAGAGGACATCTACCATAACGTGCGTGAGGTGGTCGCCCACGGCTTCAAGGAAATCGTCCTGACAGGCGTCAACATGGGACGTTACCATGACGGTGAAACCCATTTCGAGTCTTTGGTAGAACACATTATTAATATTAAAGGTGATTTCCGCGTGAGGGTCTCCTCCATTGAGCCCGACCAATTCAGTGACCCATTCCTCCAATTGTTTCAACATGAAAAACTAGCTCCACACATGCACATCTGCCTCCAAAGCGGGTCAGAAGATACCCTGAAACGAATGCACCGTTTCTATACCGTAGAACAGTTCAGGGAAATGTGCCACCGTATCAAAAGTTTTCGTCCGGACTTCAACCTGACCACCGACATCATCGTAGGCTTCCCAGGCGAGTCCGAAGAGACCTTCCAAGAAAGCTGCGATTTCGCACGAGAAATCGGATTCAGTCATATCCACACCTTTAAGTACTCGAAACGGACCGGGACAAAAGCAGCCTCCATGCCCGACCAAGTTCCTGAAGACGTGAAAACACTGCGAAGTGAGGTAATGAGACGCATCTCCTTAGAAAACAAACTCAAGTATTTCGAGCAGATGAAAGGAACGACACAACGCTTGCTCATCGAGAGAATAGACACCAAAGGCATGGCGAGAGGCTATGGCGAAAACTATATTCCAATACAAATACCAGCGCAAAAACTCGAGCGAAACACCTTCATCGATGTGGTTCTCAACGAGATAATAAACACGGAAAACGAAGATAAAATGATGTATAAAGCTGCTATTCGGTGAAAACATTTTCTTAAAAACAAAAAAAATTCCAAAATAAAATTGTTTGTATCAAGAAAAGTTGTAATTTTGCAGCCCGATTACAGAAAAAAGAAACAAAAAGATACAATAAAAAAATGGCAAATCACAAATCTTCACTCAAGAGAATTCGTCAAACTGAAAAGAGACGTCTCCACAACCGTTACTATGCCAAGTCCATGCGTAACGAAGTCAGGAAGTTCAGAACCATTACCGAGAAGTCCGAGGCTGAGACCAAGCTGCCGAAGATGTACTCCATCATCGACAAGTTAGCAAAACGCGGTATCATCCACAAGAACAAAGCTGGTAATCTGAAGTCCAAATTGACCAAATATACCGCCAAATTGGCTTAATAAAACTATTTCATCATAACAAAAAACCTCTCCTATTTATTTTAGGGGAGGTTTTTTGTTATAATTCGTGGAATTTTTTGTAACTTGCGACCGATTTTAACACCCCATCCATGGCAAACACAGAAAACCGGAGCATTAAAGAATGGGCGGCAGACGACCGCCCCCGCGAGAAAATGATTCACAAAGGCAAAGCCTCCCTGAGCAATGCAGAGTTGATTGCCATCCTGATTGGCTCAGGAAATGGAGAACAGTCGGCTGTAACCCTTGCCCGAGAGGTACTCAAAAGCTGCAACGACAGCCTCACGGAACTGTCAAAATGCAGCCTCGAGCAACTCACCCAACACAAGGGGATTGGACAAGCTAAAGCTGTAAGCATCATCGCAGCACTCGAACTTGGAAAACGACGCAGCCTCGACACCCCCGAGGAACGCCAGCAAATCATCCATAGCAAAGAAGCTTACGAGTGTTTCCTCCCGTTCATTGACGACCCTACAAAAGAGAATTTCATGGTGGCATACCTCAACCAAGGAAACCGACTCATCAAAGCAGAACGTATCAGCATCGGAGGACGCACCGCCACCCTCGCCGACCCTAAAGTGATCTTCAAAAGCGCCCTCCTGAAAGAAGCCACCGCCATTATCCTTTGCCATAATCATCCCTCCGGCATCATAAAACCAAGCAAAGAAGACAAACTTTTGACAAAAAAACTTATCTTCGCAGGCAAAGTCATGGACATCACCGTCATGGACCATCTCATCATCGGCGAGAACAACTATTACAGCTTTGCCGAACACGGACTTATGGAAGAACATGCACTATAACTCTCAAACAAACAACGGAATGAAAATCATCACCATCATCGGAGCCAGACCTCAGATCATCAAAGCCGCAGCACTGAGCCGCACCATCAAACAACAATATGCTGGGCAAATCCAAGAAGTCATCGTCCACACCGGACAACACTATGACGACAACATGTCGCAAGTATTCTTCAACGAACTCGGCATCCCACATCCTGATTACAACCTGCATGTAGGCTCAGCATCACACGGCGTCCAAACCGCCCGGATGATCGAAGGCATTGAAAAGATTCTTATGGACGAAAAGCCCGACTGCATCGTGCTGTATGGCGACACCAACTCTACCCTCGCTGGTGCCGTGGCAGCATCCAAAATCCACATACCCGTGGTTCACATCGAAGCCGGACTGCGTTCGTTCAACAAAAGCATGCCCGAAGAAATCAACCGCATCGTGTGCGACCACTGCTCCACGCTGCTCTTCTCCCCTACCCGAGCGGGGTTCGACAACCTTGCCAAAGAAGGTTTCAAGATGAATCAGGACGGTCCCTTCACCATCGACAACCCTAAAGTATATCACTGCGGTGACATCATGTACGACAACAGTCTGTACTTCTCGACCATCGCAGACCAAAAATCCAATCTGCTCCAGCAACTTGGATTGGATGAGAAACCATACGTGCTGGCCACCTTGCACCGCGACAGCAACACCGACCACCCAGAACGTCTCAACGCCATCCTGGATGCTGTCATCACCCTATCAAATGACATCGCCATTGTGCTGCCCATGCATCCCCGAACCCGAAAGATGGTGGACCTACTGGTAAATCCCGAGAAGAAAAAACGATTGATGAACCATGAGAACATCAAAATCACCGAGCCCGTCTCCTTCCTTGAGATGATTCAACTGGAGAAACACGCTCAACTGGTGCTTACCGACTCTGGCGGAGTGCAGAAAGAGTCCTACTTTTTCAAGAAACCCTGTGTGATCCTCCGCCCTGAGACCGAGTGGGTGGAAATTGTGGAGACTGGTGCCGCCACATTAGCCGACGCCGACAACAGCAAAATATTAGAGGCATGCCGCAATTATCTTCAGCATCCCCCTATCGATTTCCCACCCATCTTCGGAGACGGCCACGCCGCAGCCTTCATGCTTCAAAAGATGTTAGAAAACCTCACCAGTCAAAAGTAAAACCCACCTCTCAAAAAAATACAAAAACAATTTAATTTTTATCTTTGCAGAAAAAAGGAAATAACATGAAGTCATTCTTGCTTTTAAGCTTTGTCATGCTCTTTTGCGGATTCAACGCCCTATCGCAAACCAAGACCACCTATCCATTTGTTGAGCGAGACTCTACTTTATATTTAGATGTGCACAAACCCAAAGTACCCAGAGCCGACAAAGCCTCAGTACTTGCCGTTTTTGGCGGAGGGTTTTTCGCAGGAGCTCGCGACAACAGTTACCAGCTCGCCCTTGCAGACTCGCTTCTCAACCGCGGTTTCACCGTTATCAGCATCGACTATCGGCTGGGAATGAAGGATGCCAAGATGGTGAAGGAGAATTCCAGCCTATCGAAAGCCACGAATCTGTTCCAATATTGCATTGATATTGCTACAGAAGACTGCGCCGAGGCCGTTTCATGGATATGTCGCCATGCCGATGAGTTGAACATCGACCCAACACGTATCATCCTCACGGGTAGTTCGGCGGGAGCCATCACCATCCTACAACTCGACTACAGCCGATGCAACAACCTTCCTTTAGCCTCGGCCCTACCAGAAAAATGGAGACCCGCAGCCCTGATCCCATATTCGGGAGGAATCCTATGTCGCAAGAGAGATCTCCACTACGACACCAGTCCCGCACCCACCCTGCTGATGCATGGAACCAAGGACAAGATCGTGGCGTACAAAAAATTCGGTCTGCCTTTTAAAGCCAAACTGTTCGGCTCAAAGACCCTCGACAAGGTCATGGATCAACAGGAAATCCCTCACTGGTTCATCCATTTTGACGGCATCGGACACGAGGTAGCCTCATGGTTCCCCGGGTCAGTTGACCTTTTCTGTGCCTTTGCTGAGCAATGTCTTTCTGGAAGAATCAGCAACCTCGACGCCACCATGAGCGACAGCAAGTTGCAACCCACGCAATGGACCAATATGAACGTCTTTGAACTCTATAAAAAATAATTTTCAGTAACCATTTGTTTATTAGAGAAAAAGATGTATCTTTGCAGTCGCTTAAAAAGCAAGAAGTATAAATATTAAAACACTAATTATCAGTAAATTATGAATCAGTACGAAACCGTTTTCATTGTAACTCCCGTTTTGTCTGAAGATCAGATGAAGGAAGCGGTAAAGAAGTATGAAGATTATCTGGGCCAAAGCGGCGCGGAAATCGTTCATGAAGAGCACTGGGGTATGCGCAAACTGGCCTACCCGATCCAGAAAAAATCCACTGGCTTCTATCAGTTGATAGAGTACAAAGCCGAAGGAAACGTTATTGCAGACCTTGAGACCGAGCTGAAGCGCGATGAGCGCATCCTCCGTTTCTTGACTGTCAAGCTTGACAAGCATGCAGTCGCTTACAACGAGAAGAAACGCAAGAAAGCTCAGGAAAAAGCAGAAGCTCAAGAAGCCTAATCAATGTTGAACAATTAAAAACTTAGAGAAATGGCACAACAAGCAAATAACGATATCAAATATTTGACTCCTATCGCGGTCGATACCAAAAGAAAAAAATACTGCCGCTTCAAGAAGAACCGCATCAAATACATCGATTACAAAGATGCTGACTTCCTTCTGAAGTTTGTGAACGAACAAGGCAAGATCCTGCCTCGCCGCATCACCGGCACCTCAACCAAGTACCAAAAGAAAGTTGCACAGGCTATCAAGAGAGCTCGTCATCTCGCCCTCATGCCGTTTGTTGCTGACATGCTGAAATAATAGGAGGATTAGACATGGAAATTATTCTGAAACAAGACATCAACAACTTAGGTTATAAAAACGAGATTGTCACCGTAAAAGACGGTTACGCTCGTAATTATTTGATCCCTAACAAGATGGCCATCCTCGCCACGGAAAGAAACCGCAAGATGCTGGCCGAAGAGATCCGTCAACAGGCTCACAAGGAAGAGAAGATCAAGAACGAGGCCATGGATAAAGCCAAGGCTCTCGAAGGCTTGAAGCTCACCATCGGTGCAAAGGCAGCCGCCACCGGCAAGATCTTCGGATCGGTCAACTCCATCCAGATCGCCAACGCCATCAAGGAAGCCTGCAACATCGAGGTTGACCGCAAGCAGATCGTCATGAATGAAGAAGCCGTCAAAGAACTCGGTAACTACAAAGCCAAAGTCAGACTTCACAAGGATGTCCAGACGGAAATCGAATTTGAAGTGGTCGCTGAATAAGCCGACACATCTTCAAGAGAATAAAGGGCTGTTTCTTCGGAAGCAGCCTTTATTTTTTTATCTTTGCAACCATGATTACTAAAAACGCCACCAAACTCGTCCAATCCCTGAAACAGGGGAAATTCCGGAAAGAACACCAGCTGTTTGTCGTCGAGGGAAGGAAAACAGTAGAAGAGCTGATACATTCTTCTTTTGAGATGACAGCACTGTATGCCACCGAAACGTTTCTCGAACAAAGCACGATGCAGCATCCCATGTTGGAGATAGTCACTCCCGTACAGATGCAGCAGATGAGCAGTTTGGACACACCACCTGGAATATTGGCAGTAGCTCGCATCCCAGAAAGAGAACTCCAAATGCCCTTGACCGATCGCATGGTTCTGGCTTTGGATGGCATCGCCAACCCAGGTAACATGGGCACCATCATCCGCACCGCGGAATGGTTTGGCATCCACTCCATTGTTTGCAGCGAGGATTGTGTGGAAATCTGGAACCCAAAAGTGATCCAGGCCACAATGGGCTCGCTATTCAGAGTCGAAGTGGTAACAAGTAATCTGGAAGTTTTATTGAAACAAGAAAAGGAGAACGGGAAAGCCATCTATGGAGCTTTGTTACAGGGGGAAAATCTCTTCAAGCAGGAGCGGTGGGACGATGGCATTATAGTCATCGGAAGCGAATCCCATGGAATCAGAGAGCCACTTCTCCCCTTGATTACACATCCTATCACCATCCCTCGTGCTGCCAACAGCGTCACCGAATCATTAAATGCGTCTATGGCTACAGGAATTATTTTAGCCATGCGGGCTTCTAAAACTATTTTTTTTTAACTTTGCATGTATCAAAAAAATAGAAGCAATATGTCAACACGTTTTTGCATACGATGCGGTGAACAAATTCCAGAAAATAGTAAGTTCTGTATTAACTGCGGTGCTCCTGTCAACACAGAACCCACACCAGAACCCTCATACGCGCAGCAACAACCGTCAAGGGACATGCCTTTAAGACCTAAAAACTATTTATCACTAGCCATCCTGACCACCATTTTTTGTTGTCTTCCTTTTGGCATCGTTTCCATTGTTTTTGCTGCCAAGGTTGACAACTATTGGAATAATGGCGACTACGTCAATGCGGAAGATGCCTCACGTAAAGCCAGGGGATGGATATTAGCGTCCATCATTACTGCAGTTGTCGCAGCCATTGCCTATTCAATCCAGATAGTGACCATGGGGTTAGGTGCTGAGTTCTTTGATGAGCTATATTAAAAAGACCCTCTTATTGAACGATGAATACAAAAAGCAAGATCATCCTAGGATTTATCGGATTATCTTGCTTACTTTTTATATATTATCTCTTTGATCCAAGCCACAACCATCTGGCTCCGAAGTGTACGTTTTGGCTATTGACCGGTTATTATTGTCCGGGATGCGGATCACAAAGAGCGATTCATAGTTTTTTGAATGGCAGGATTTGGGAAGGCATCCAGTATAACTACCTCTTATTGCCATTGTTGGCATACCTTATATTAATACTCATCGCTCCAAAGAGCGGCAGATTATCACAGGCTTTAACCAGCAGTACAGCTTGTTGGATACTATTTGGAGTTATCATAGCATGGTGGGTAATCAGGAATATAGTGGGAGTGTAAACAAGGTTAGAGGTGAGAGGTTAGAATCAAGCGGGAGCTACCCCGTCAGGGGTTAAATCTCGGTAGAAGGAGAATTTAGAATTTAGAATTTAGAGGGAGCTACCCCGCTAGGGGTTAAATCTCGGTAGGAAAGGCCCCAGGGTAGAACCCTCCCCCTCTCCACGGGAGAGGGGGCCGGGGGGTGAGGCCCAGATGAGTCCCCCTTAAATCAAAAAAGCCCTCTCGCTTTCGCGGAGGGCTTTCCTGTATGGGTGGGCGGCGACCTACTTTCCCACACGGATGCAGTATCATCGGCACTGCCGGGCTTAACTTCTCTGTTCGGAATGGGAAGAGGTGCGCCCCGGC
>JAEEII010000122.1 GCA_016281295.1 Bacteroidales bacterium | reverse complement strand
TCTTCAAAGGCACGATCCTGCCTCGCGCCGCCTTCCAGGACGACCAACACATCGTCAGGAAGGTCAACACGGGCTATAATATCGGCGTCGACATCAGCACCATTACGAGCATGGTCGAGACCGACTACAAGAAAGCCAACTACCACATTCCGGAGAAGGAATTTCCTTACACCGAGGGGCTTCCACATGTGAAGCTGCTTGGCACGGGTGGCACCATCGCTTCTCGTCTGGACTACCGTACGGGCGCTGTGATTCCTGCTTTCTCGCCTGGTGAGCTGTATGGTGCCGTGCCAGAGCTGGCCGACATCTGCAACCTCGACACCGAGAAGGTGTTCGCCGTCTTCTCTGAGAACATGTCGCCGAAAGAATATATCGCCCTGGCCAAGAAAATTGGTGAGGAGATCCAGAACGGCATCGACGGTATCGTGATCGGCCATGGCACCGACACCTTGGCTCATACCGCCGCCGCCTTGACTTTCATGTGCCAGAACCTGCCGGTACCCATTGTCTTGGTGGGTTCGCAGCGTTCCTCAGACCGTCCATCGTCAGATGCAGCCCTTAACCTGATGCATGCCATGACCGCCGCTGGTCACGGCGATGTGGCCGAGGTGATGGTCTGCATGTTCGGCCCCACCTCCGACGAGTACGGCTTCTTGCACCGTGGCACGCGTGTGCGCAAGATGCACTCCAGCTACCGCTCCACTTTCCGCACCATCGGTGACACGCCGGTGGCTACTGTGGACCGCAAACGGGGAGTGGTGCCCATCAAAGATGAGTATAACCATCGCCGCACCGACCGTGACGTGAAGATCATCCCGACCTTCGACGACCGTGTGGCCATCCTTTACTACTATCCTGGCATGAAACCCGACGTGCTTGACGCATTGGTCGATAACGGCTACCAGGGCATCATCTGGGATGGCACCGGACTGGGTCACGTGAACCGTGGTATGTTCGACGCCATCCAACGCGCCACCGACAAGGGCGTGCATCAGTACATGTGCGTGCAAACCATCTGGGGCTATGCTCACATGTTCGTCTATGACACGGGTCGTGACTTGATGGACCGTGGCATCATCCCCGCTGGTAACATGCTGGCTGAGACCGCCTACATCAAGTTAGGTTGGGCTCTGGGCCAGACTCATGACAGGGAAGAGGTGAAGAAGATCATGCTTACTCCTGTCAACAGTGAGATCACCCCGCGTGAGCCTTACAACGGCTACCTCGTCTATCAAGGCGGTGTGCCTGAGGTGGAGGAGTTTATCAGGAAGGTGCATAAGTAATTTATAATTAATAATTTAGAGAATGGGGACGCAAGATTTTGCGTCCCTGTTTTTTTGCTGTTTTTTTTCCTTTGGAAACCCCGAAAAAAAACGTATCTTTGCACCGTTTTTAAAATACGTATTTTTTATTATTAATTTATTCGAATAAATCATGAATCCAACTCACATTGAACACATTGGAATTGCTGTCACCAGCCTTGAAGAATCCATCCCATTCTTTGAAACGCTGCTTGGCACGAAATGCTATGCCATTGAAGAAGTCGCTGACCAGAAGGTGAAGACCGCTTTCTTGCGTTGCGGCCAGACTAAGATCGAGTTGCTGGAGCCCACCAGCCCTGAGAGCACCATCGCCGCTTTCATTGAGAAGAACAACGGTCGCGGCGGCATGCATCACATCGCTTTTGCTGTGGAGAACATCGAAGGCCATCTTGCGGAAGCCAAGGAACTGGGCATTCGTCTTATCGACCAAGCTCCGCGTGGCGGTGCTGAAGGTTTGAGTATCGCTTTCCTGCATCCGAAATCGACTTTCGGTGTGCTGACTGAACTTTGCGAAAACAAGAACAAATAAATCATATATCATGTTAATTGAACAGAAAATCCAGGAATTATTAGAGAAGCGCAATGAGGCTCGTCTTGGCGGCGGCCAGAAGCGCATCGACTCCCAGCATGCGAAGGGCAAGATGACCGCCCGTGAACGCATCGCCATCCTGCTCGACGAAGGCAGCTTCGAAGAGACGGATATGTTCGTGACCCATCGCACTACTGATTTCGGACTCGACAAGCAGCAGTATCTTGGTGACGGCGTTGTCACGGGTCATGGCACCATTGACGGACGCGTGGTCTATGTCTATGCTCAGGACTTCACCGTGTTTGGTGGCGCTTTGAGTGAGACCATGTCGCTGAAGATCTGTAAGGTGATGGATCAAGCCATGAAGGTCGGCGCTCCTGTCATCGGCATCTGCGACTCTGGCGGTGCCCGTATTCAGGAAGGCTCCCGTTCCCTCGCTGGTTATGCCGAGATCTTCCAACGTAACATCAACGCCTCTGGCGTGATTCCGCAAATCTCAGCCATCTTCGGCCCCTGCGCAGGCGGTGCCGTGTATTCACCTGCACTCACCGACTTCATCATCATGACCAATGCCAACAGCTACATGTTCCTCACTGGCCCGAAAGTGGTGAAGACCGTTATCGGTGAAGACGTCAGCACCGACGACCTCGGCGGTGCACGCATCCACAGCCAGAAGTCGGGCGTGGCCCACTTCGCCGCTGAAAGCGAAGAGGAAGGTCTTGCCATCATCCGCAGACTCATCTCCTTCATCCCCCAAAACAACATGGAGAATCCTCCGCTTGTTGAATGCAATGACCCCATCGACCGTATGGAGGATGCCCTCAACCAGATCATCCCCGACAACCCGAACAAGCCTTACAACGTGGGTGACATCATCACCGCCATCGTGGATAACGGCGACTTCCTCGAGATTCATAAGAACTACGCCAAGAACATCATCGTCGGCTTCGCCCGTTTCGACGGCATGCCAGTCGGTATCGTGGCCAACAACCCGGCCTTCTTCGCCGGCGTGCTCGACTGCGACGCTTCCCGTAAGGGCGCCCGTTTCGTGCGTTTCTGCGATGCCTTTAACATTCCGATTGTGACCTTGGTCGATGTCCCTGGCTTCCTACCTGGTACAGGTCAAGAATACAACGGCATCATCGTCCATGGCGCCAAGCTGCTTTATGCTTACGGCGAGTCCACCGTGCCGAAGGTCACCGTCACCTTGCGTAAGTCCTACGGCGGCTCTCACCTCGTGATGGGCTGCAAGCAACTCCGCAACGACGTCAACTACGCATGGCCGTCGGCAGAGATCGCTGTGATGGGTGCTTCTGGCGCTGTTGAGGTTCTCGACGGCAAGAAGATTGCTGAGATCGCCAATCCTGAAGAGCGCGCCGAGTTCGTCGCCCAAAAGGAAGAAGAATACCGCAAGAAGTTTGCCAACCCCTACGAGGCCGCCAAGTTCGGCTACATCGACGATGTCATCGAGCCTCGTAACACCCGTTTCCGTGTCATCCGTGCCTTGCGTACCCTTGAGACGAAGCGTTTGGCCAATCCTGAGAAGAAACATTCGAATATCCCGCTGTAACCGTAAATCTTTAAAGTGATGAACCTGTTACACATACAAGTTTTATTGGCGCATGAGCCTTGGGTTTATACCAAAGGCTGGATCGTCACCATCGCGGGATTTCTGATCGTCATCATCGCCCTGTTCATCCTCTCTTTCATTTTCCGTGGCGTTGCCGCCTATTTCACCAAGAAAGATGAGAAGAACTCAGAAGATAGAACTCAGAAGTCGGAAGTGAAGAAAGGGAACCTCCCACCTCTTACCTCTAACCTCTCAACTAAAAACGGCGAGATCCCGAACGAGGTCCTTACCGCCATCGGTATGGCCTTGTATCTCTCTACCAATCTTCACGATGAAGAAAGCAATGTCATCACCATCGAGAGAAGAAACACTTCTTGGAATGATAAAAACTACGGAGTTAGACACTGGAAACGTTAATGCAAAACAATCATGAAAAAATTCAAATTCACCATTAGTGGTAAACCATACGAAGTGGAAGTCCAGGACATTGAAGGCAACATCGCGACTGTCAATGTGAACGGGACGGATTATAAAGTGGAAATGGAAGAACAGGCTGCGCCGGTTGTCAAACCTGTGGCTCGTCCCGCCGCTGCCAAGCCCGCCGCCTCGAGCTCGGCTTCTTCCGCACCCAAACCCGCTGCTGCTGCCGGTGGCGCCGGCTACAAGATGGCCGCCCCGCTGCCAGGCACCATCATGCAGATCTTTGTCCATCAAGGCGACACCGTCAAGAAAGGCGACAAACTCTTGATGTACGAAGCCATGAAGATGGAAAACAACCTGCTGGCAGAAGCCGACGGTACCATTACCGCCATCAACTGCCGCCAGGGCGACAATGTGCTCCAAGGTGATGTGTTAATCGTAATCGGATAAGTCATGTTGGGAAAGAAAAGTATTTATAGAAGACCGGTCGTCATCCTGGCCTCGTTAGTCGTCTTATTCCTGCTGAACATGGCGGTGGTCAACAACCCCATGTTCGCTACCCGGATAAGCGACCTCACCGAACAGACGACGGAGGTCAGTGACATGAGCGTTGAAGAAAGCAACGCCCAGTTGGCTGAGATGGCCGACAGCATGGTGGCGGAAGCTGCCGAGACTGCCCCGACAGCCGCTCAGCAAGTCGCCGAGACAAAACCTGCCACGACACAAACGCTTCAAGCCGAAGAGGACCTTTCCTCCAAAGCACAGCTGAAGGATGGTCTGCGTAAGTTCTGGATCCTCACAGGTTTCAGAAACTGCAAGATCGGCAATATCATCATGATTCTCGTGGGTATCCTCTTCATCTTCCTGGCCGTGCGCTTTGAGTTTGAGCCGATGCTGCTGATCCCCATCGGAACTGGTATCATCTGCGGTAACATCCCCTTCTTCCAAGGCTATGGCATCAGCTTGGCGGAAGGTCTAGCCAATCTGCAAGCCATGATGGACGCAGGGACGCTCAACATGGATATGGACACAGCAAAAGCCTTGCTGGTGAGCGTCTTTGGCGAGAACCCCGGTGATAAACATTTGGTGCTCAGCGAAGCCATCAAGTCTGTCGAACACCTGAACATGGCTGACTTTGGCCTGACCAATCACGACATTGAAAGTGTGAAAGGTTTGATGAACGGTGTGTTCCAAAGCGGTGAGCTGAACCTCCAGACGGGTCTCTACCAGAAGGGCAGCGTGCTCAACTACCTGTACTTCGGTGTGACCTCTGGCGTTTATCCTCCGTTAATCTTCCTTGGCATCGGCGCTATGACCGACTTCTCGTCGCTCATCGCCAACCCGAAACTGATGGTGCTGGGTGCCGCCGCTCAGCTTGGCGTGTTCCTCACCTTCATCGGTGCCTTGTATCTCGGATTCAACCTGCGTGAGGCCGGCGCTATCGGCATCATCGGTGGTGCTGACGGTCCTACCGCCATCTTCCTCTCCTCTCGTTTGGCCAATGGCATGAACGGCACGCGTAACCTCATCGGACCTATCGCCATCGCAGCCTATTCCTACATGGCCTTGGTGCCGGTGATCCAGCCGCCTATCATCCGTTTGCTGACCTCCAAGAAAGAACGTCTTATCAAGATGAAAGCACCCCGCATGGTGAACAAGACAGAAAAGATTATGTTCCCCATCGTTGGCCTCATCTTGACTACCTTCATCAGCCCCACTGCCCTGCCGCTGTTGGGTATGCTGTTCTTCGGTAACATCATCAAAGAGTCGGGCGTGGTGAAGCGTTTGCAGAACACCGCCTCCAACCCGTTGATTGACATTGTGACCATCATCTTGGGTCTTACGGTGGGTGCCTCCACACAGGCCTCTGTGTTCCTTACCGCAAGCTCCATTAAGATCTTCGTCTTGGGTGCCTGCTCGTTTGCTGTGGCTACCGCCGGTGGCTTGATGGGCGCTAAGTTGATGAATCTCTTCCTGAAGGAGAAAATCAACCCGATGATCGGTGCCGCTGGTGTTTCGGCTGTGCCCGACAGTGCCCGTGTGGTCGAAGTGGAAGGTCAGAAATATGACCCGTCAAATCACCTGCTCATGCATGCCATGGCCCCGAACGTCTCTGGCGTGATTGGCTCAGCTGTCGCTGCCGGTGTGATGATGTCGTTCCTTATGATGTAATTTAACGTTAAATAGAATATTAAAGACAAAAACAAATGAAAAGTAAATCTATTATCATGGTGGCCTTGCTGGCCATGATGACCATGAGTGTGAAAGCGCAATGGTTTGATTTTTCACAGAACCGGAATGATGTTACCGTCGGTTTCAACCTTGGTGTTGTGGGCTATCATTTCAATGGCCACGTTGACGACACCTATGCCAATCTTGGTGGTGGAGTAAGCCTTTCTATAATGGGTGTTTATCTCGATTTTATTTATCAGTCACCTGAACATCGTTTTGGTAATAAGATTACTCCAATGCTATACAATGACCACACTGCCTTGACAATCAATGTGGGTTATAAAATCCCTGTCACCCCTTGGATGAATTTCACCCCTTTGATTGGCTATAGCAATGAAACCACAGGTGTGACGGATTGCAGTACCATCAATATCGATAGTGAGAATCATACGGTTTACCACGATTACGATGCCAACCAAATTAACAGCCACTTCAATTATGGCGCTGGCCTTTCGTTCAAACTCTTTGGTTATGTCGAGATTGGTGCTGTTTGCACGTCTCATGCCACTTATGGCAACCTTTCATTTAATCTCATGCAACTCAAAGACGTGTATTAAACATTCTTTCATTGCGATAAAAAAAGTGAGCTTCCATCAGAAGGCTCACTTTTTTTGTAGTACAAAGACGTTGTTTTTACTTGACTAAAACTTTCTGGGTTTCCACGCGGCCGCTTTGGTCTTGGATTTTGAGCAGATAGGCTCCTGACGAAAGATGGTTCAATGTGATGACAGGTGTCGTGCTCTCCAGCACTTTCTGTCCTGTCAAGGTAAATATTTCAGCCTTCACGAAATGTTCGCCGTTGATGTGGATTTGGTCTTCAATGGGGTTGGGAGCGACGATGAACTGACTGTTGGCAGTGTGTTCAGAAAGCTTGGTGACATCAATTAAATCAATTTCCACCTCGTGCACGTCATAATAGACGATGCTGTTCCCGTCGTTGTAAAAGAGTTCGATGTCATCATTCAACGCTTCGGCTCCCCCATAGTTCGACTGGCAAATGGCATCGATGGAGTTGTTATCCGGGTAAGTGTATTCGATGGTCTTGACATGGTTGGGTGACCATGCGCCGTTTTCCCATAAAGTCTTTGTGATTTTGTTCGGTTTAAACGTGTCTTTATATTCGTAAACCTGTTTTTCCTTATTAATCCAGTTAGGGATGTCCCATTGCATGGTGACAACTTCTTGGATTTCGTGGTTGTGATTGTAGGTGATTTCTTGTTTTTCCTCGTTCATCCAAGCCCCACCGTTCCAGCTTTGAAGCAAAACAGTGGTGTTGACACCTTGAGTTTCAATAGTATATAAGTATTGGTTGTCAAAGTTGTTACCATTCCATTCTTTGATAAGGATAGTTTGTTCCGGATCGTAGGAATACATGTGCTTTTTGATGTTAACCCACTGTCCGTTTTCCCATTTTTGGAACAGTTCTTCTTGGATGAGAGGATTGAAGTCATCATCGTTATAGCTGATGGTGGTCATTTTATCGTTGACATACTCATCCTCCCATTTTTGCGTCAAGATTACCAAGGGCATGAGGTTGTAGTTGTATTCGTATGTGGTGAGGGAATAGGGTTTCCATGTGCCCAGATCTTGAAAAGAGGTGGTGATTTCAGCAAGGAAATACTCGATTTCGTCATAACTGAAATTGTCGCGGAAGAGTGTGATGGCATCCTCGTTTTTATGATATACGGCACGTGAAGGAGCGATATCGTTGCGCAGGGATGGAGTTTGTTGGTGCAGTGCTTTGTTCACCAGTTTCATGTCGATGGCATGTTGCGCGTTTCCTGTCATGCCAAAAATAATCAAGGCGAATAGGAGTAAACTACTTTTTTTCATATACGTTGTGATTTTGTTGATGATACGGATGTTGGAATTAAGAATGTTTAGTTAGCTGGAGTTTTGATGACGTCAAATCCATGCAGGATGCAGTCAACGAGTTCATGGTCTTCATCGTAGATGCAGTAGCGTTCACGACCGTGGAGGCGAACTTGGTTTTGGTCGTTTTTGTAAACGGTAAAGAGAATGTCTTCGTTGTAGTTATGGAAACTCAGGTCGGAGTCGTTTTCGTTGAGGTTGGCAGCTCCGGTAAAGACCTTGTTGATTACATCGGGGATGATGATTCTTAAACTCACGCTGTTGTTCTCGAGCGGGGTGATGTCGATGGTGACATTGCGATAAACGACGACGCCTTCAGTGGGCAGCGGGGCATAACAAGCCTCATCAGGGTTGGCCTCATAATGACCCACGATGTCGTCTTTGGTATAGCCGTAGAATCGACTCCAGGCATTGTCTTCCTCGTGGTCACCGCATGCGTTGAAAGCCATTGCGCTTACAAGCATGAGCAAGATGATGATAGGTTTTTTCATGGATTAACGAATAATGAGTTTTTGAATGGTGTGGTTGTTTTCTATAAGGTACATGCCGGCAGCCAAGTCGCTTATGTTAAGACTAATCGTTTGGGTGTCGCGATAAGGGATTGACTTCAGGAGCTGGAGATGCTGGTTGTAGATGTTGATGATACCATCGCAAGGTCTGTCCCAGGTTAGGTTGACTTGACTTTTTGCTGGATTCGGGAAGATAGAAGGGGTTGTTGCGGGATTCTCGTTGACGGTGAAGAGGGTCTTGTCGAGGACGCCGATGGTGTATTGTCCGGTCATCAGGTTATCGACATGGAAGCGTCCGAGTTTCCAGGTGCCTTCTTGTGTGTAGGGGATGGTGTGCCAGGTGTCGGTAATCCCTGAGCGGTAGAGGAGGACGGCGGAGTCATTTTCGGTGTGAATGATGTCGCCGTCGTTGTTGATGTTGTTGGAATACTTGAAGATGCCGGTGACCTCGGCCTCTCCGAAGTCATGTCGAATCACATTCCAGTAATGTGAGGTGGAGAGGGTCATGCCGATGATTTCTGGGTCGTCTTCGGGGCGGACCAGGTGTCCTTCAACGCGGATTAAGGTGGAGTCGCTGACGCTGGTAACTTTGGTTTGGAGGTTCTCGACGGTGAAATTGATGGGTGCAGTGGCCATCATGTTTTGGTCTAATTTGGCGTCGAGGAAATGGTTGTAGTAGTCGGTGAATGCGGCCACGGGTTCAAAGTCGAGTGTCACGTTCACGCTTTCTTCCAGGCCGTCCCATCCTACCAGTGCGGTTTGCAGCTGTCCGTCAGCACTCATAAAGGTGACCTCCACGCGGTTGTCGTGTCCTACATGGGAAGGGCCTTTGTGCTGATAAGTCATCCTGACTTCCACGTCGTATTGCGAGCCGTTTTGGCTGATCTGGCCTATTCCCACATCGTAATGAGGCATGCCGCCGCAGAAGACGTAAGTGTCGAAGAACCCTGTCATGTCGATGCCCGTGGCTTCGGTGAGGGCGTCACGCAGCTGCTCAGAGGTGGCGGCGCCGAAAGAGTAGGTCTCTAAGTAATGGCGTATGCCGTTGAGGAAGTTATCGCGGCCCATGTAATTCATCATGGTGTTGACGATGACGGCGCCACGGTCATAAATGGCCTTGCTGTCGTAGGTCATGTCCAAGGGCATGTTGTTTAAAGGGATCCAGTTGTTTTCCTGGTTACACCAGTTGGTGATGGATCGCATCAGGCTGTTCATCCCTGTTTGGAAGTTGTCTTCGCCGTAAACACCAACACGGTAGAACTGACCGCAGAACTGTGCGAAGCCCTCGTTGAGCCACATGTCGCCTGCCGTGGAGCAGGTGACTTTGTTGCCGAAATACATGTGCGACAGCTCATGAGCCACATATTCTTCTTGGGTGGTGTTGCCGTTGATGATGTCGGCGGCCATGGCGATGTTATCGGTGTGTTCCATGCACCCTTTTTCTGTGCTGACATAGCCGATCCGGTTGAAGGGGTAAGGGCCGAAAGTCTCTTCATAGAAGGCGGCGATGGATTTGACATTGGCGAAGGTGCCAGGTACATTGCTCATCTGGTAAGGCTTGGCAAAGACCTGCACGGGGATGTCGCGTTCAATGCCGTGATAGGTGTCTTCCCATACCTGATAATCGCCGATGGCGAATGAGATGTGATAGGTGGCGATTTCCTGAGGGGTCTCCCAATGCCATGTGGTAGTGCCGTCACCGTTGTCGAAGGTGTTGAACAGGTTGCCGCCACAAATGGCTTTCTTGTTGTTATCTACCGTAATATATAAGGTGTAGGTGGCTTTGTCGGTGAAGTTGTCAACACAAGGGAACCAAGTCTTGCCGAGGTTGTGCGGCTGGCTGTCGAAGCCCACACCGAGGTTATAAACATAGTTGCTTCCCCACCATTCCACGCCGCCCCAGGTCTCGCTGAAAGTGTTGCCTCCATAGCGGACATCGAGCGTGATGGTCTCGCCCGCATTGGCGGTTTCATCGATGACGATAGTGAGGAAGTCGCCTTCTTGATGGAAGTCGGTCACGCTGTAAGATTCCGTGGCAGCATCCGTGACAGTGAGGCTTTTCAGCTCCAGCACGAAGGTGTCGGTGGGAGCCGTCACAGTGATGTCAATAAATGCTTCCCCCTGGAGGGTGTGGCTGCTGAAGTTGAAATCCCACAGACGGATTTCATAATGAGTCACGTCAAAATTCTCGCCGGCAGTCTGTGCCCAGCCATTGCCCAACAGGGCAATCATACCAATAATCAGAATAAATCTTTTTATCATATCTATATAAGTTCTTAATTCTTAATTCAATGTAATGGCATCAGTTTCAATAGTGTTACTCTCATGCAACGCTCGGTCGAGGAGACGCACCTTGAATTTGATGGTGTCGTTGGGTGAAAGTGGATTGAAAACCATCATTTTATAATCGATAGTTCCCGAGATGGCTTTTTCTTCTTCAGTGAATATCAGGCGTTTGAACCTCGCATTGAAACTGATGGTATCGTATTGTTGAGCTTGTTGGTTCCAGCTGAGCAAGGGGGTCTCCACGAAAGTGGTTCCATCCCATTTCAGATAATCGATAATCAGGTTGTAATAATGAGGATCGTGGGGACCGAAGGGATAAATGGAGTCGGCATCGTCGAGGCCCAGGTCGCCGTCGCCATCGGTATAGCCGATGGAAAGCACCACCTCACCCGTCAAGGTGCTGTCGGCATTCATCAGGTAACTTAGCCCTTGATAGGTGATTCTTGGCTCAATGGGATACTCCACCTTCTCCTGACAGGCGGTCAGGACGAGGCAAGCGAAGAGTGCTATGACCAGAGACTTTTTCATCATTTTGCAAAAATAAACATTTTTATATGTTGCGATGCCCATTTTACCTCTAAAAACTTCATAATTCTAAATTTATTCTTATCTTTGCCGCCGAATAAAAAATCACCGTATTGCACTGCGATGGAGACTTTGCGTTGACATCAAAGCCGATGCGGCACAACATACAGTCTGATCCAAAAGTAACACACCTATGGAAAAGAGAATAGGCACCGTCATCATTTATGTAGGAGACCGTCAGTCGGCTCCTCAGCTTAACGAGGTGTTGTCGCGACACGCCGACATCATCATCTGCCGCCAAGGCTTCCCAAGAGAAAGTTATAGTCTTATATCTGTGGTCTTTGAAGGCACCACGGATCGTATAGGTTCCCTTACCGGCCAACTGGGTCGCGTTGAGGGGATTGAGGTGAAGTCGGCGCTGCTACCCGTTAAGAATTAAGAATTAAGAATTTAAAATTTATAATTTAGAGGGAGATACCCTGGGGGGTTAATCTCGGTAGAAGGAGAATTTAGAATTTAGAATTTATAATTAAGAATTTAGAGGGAGCTACCCCGTTAGGGGTTCAATCTCGGTAGAAACCCTGGGTAGAACGCTCCCCCTCTCCACTGTGGAGAGGGGGTTGGGGGGTGAGGTTAGGGGTTTAACCTCGGTAGAATTAAAGAATGAAAAGAACATTAATTGGAATATATGGTCGCACCAACAGCGGCAAGAGCTCCATCATCAACAAGCTGACGGGACAATCTATAGCCATCGTCTCTGAACAAGCCGGCACCACCACCGACCCCGTGAAGAAATCCATCGAGATCTTTGGTATCGGCCCCGTCGTCCTTATCGACACCGCAGGCATCGACGACACCTCTGAACTTGGAAAAAAACGGGTGGAGAAAACTTACCAGACCTTGAAAGAGGTTGACTGCGCCCTTCTCGTCATCACTGGAAACCAGTTCGGAGAGCCTGAGATTCAGCTAATTGATCAATTCAAGGAATATGCTGTTCCATTCATCATTGTCCATAATAAGGCTGATGAAACCAGGTTGGATGCCTCTTTACAGCAACTCATTGAAAATCAGTATAATACTAAAATATTGATATTCAGCACTTTATGCGACAACTCTCAAGTTATCGTGGATGCGTTAAAGACAGCGATTCCCGAGAGTGCTTTTACGAAAGCTTCCATGTTAGGTGGACTTATCAAGCCTAACGATGTAGTGGTGCTGGTGACCCCCATCGATGACGAGGCACCAGAAGGCCGTTTGATTCTGCCTCAGGTGATGGCTATCCGCGATGCGCTTGACCAAGACTGCATCTGTGTGGTGCTCAAGGAGACCAACCTCCAGCAGTATTTCGACACCATGCCTCGTCCCGACTTGGTGGTTACCGACTCACAGGTTTTCCGATATGTCAGTAAAATCGTTCCTGACGAGGTAAGACTGACCAGCTTCAGCATCCTCTTGGCACGATTGAAAGGCGATTTCGAGAACTATCGGAAGGGCACCCCATATCTTTCGCAGCTCAAAGACGGCGATAAAATCTTGATGCTCGAGTCGTGCACTCATGAAATTAGCTGTGGCGACATCGGGCGGGTGAAGTTGCCTGCCTTGATCCGCAAGTTCACAGGTAAAAACATTGAGTTCGACTATGTGGCTGGACTCTCGCCGATTTCCGACATCCACCAATATGCCATGGCCATCCAATGTGGAGGTTGTGTGGCAACCCGCAAACAACTGATCAACCGCACGAACCTTGCCGTCAAGGCAGGTATCCCCATCAGCAACTACGGCATGGCTATCGCCTATATGACTGGAGTTTGGGGTAGGTTGGAATTGTAAACGTATAATTAGCTATAAAAAAAATTCGCAGATGAAATTCAATCCAGAAAAATGTAGAATTCCCGATGAGATCAATCGTCCGTTTATTGATTCGGAAGAGATCTGGGACTTTATCAACAACACCAAGAGCACCCCTGAACGTGTTCATGAGATCATTCAAAAGTCGTTGGACAAGAACCGTCTGACGATGGAAGAGACGGCAGTGCTGGTCAACACCACCGATCCTGCCTTAGTCGAGGAGATCAAAGAAGGCGCGCGTGAACTGAAACGTCGCATCTATGGCAACCGTATCGTGCTGTTTGCCCCCCTTTATGTGGGCAACTACTGCGTCAACAACTGTTTGTACTGTGGCTTCCGTTCCTCTAACAAAGAGCAGGTGCGTACCACCCTCACCGACGAGGAGCTGGTTCGTAACGTGGAAGCTTTGGAGGACGACGGCCAGAAGCGCCTCATCCTCGTCTATGGCGAGTCGCCCAAGTATTCGCCGGAGTACATCGCCCACACCGTGAAGCTCACCTACGCCACCCATAAAGGCAAGGGCAGCATCCGCCGTGTCAACATCAACGCCGCTCCCCTCGACGTGGAAGGCTTCCGCATCGTGAAAGAGGCCGGCATCGGCACCTATCAGATCTTCCAAGAGACCTATTGTCCGGAGGTGTATAACAACTATCATCCCATCAACACCAAGAAAGGCGACTACAACTACCGTCTCACCTCTATGGACCGTGCCCAGCTGGCTGGCATCGACGACAACGGACTCGGCATCCTCTTCGGTCTTTACGACTGGCGTTACGAGGTGTTGGCCATGATCCGTCACACCAACCACTTGGAGGCTTGCTTCAATGTGGGTCCCCACACCATCTCGTTCCCCCGTATCAAGGACGCTTCGGGTCTGAATATCGACAAGAAATACTTCGTGGATGACGAGACGTTCGAGAAGATCATCGCCATCTTCCGTCTGGCCGTGCCTTACACTGGCATGATCCTCACCGCTCGCGAGGATGCTGACTTCCGCGCCCGCGCCATCGAATACGGCATCTCGCAGATCGACGGTGGCACCAACTTGCAAATTGGCGACTATAAGTATCATCACGAGGAAGAGGAGAAGAACAGCGACAAGCAGGAAGACCAAAACCTGCATCGCGAGCAGTTCAAGATTGGCGACGACCGTTCCTTAGGCGAGATCATCGACAAGCTGTTGGATCACGACTTCATCCCGAGCTTCTGCACCGCCTGCTACCGTCTCGGACGTACTGGCGAGCACTTCATGGAATTCAGCGTGCCAGGCTTCATCAAACGCTACTGCACCCCCAACGCCATCCTCACCCTCAGCGAGTACCTGGTGGACTATGCCACGCCCGAGGTTGCCGCCAAAGGCTGGAAGACCATCGAGAACAACTTCAAGAATGTGGATCCCAAGTTCCTCGACGAGCTGAAATCCAGAATTGAGCGGATTAAGAACGGAGAGAGGGATCTTTATTTTTAAGGAAGACAGAAGATTATAAGATTTTTAACTCACACAACCCACCCTTGGTGCCGACCACAAAGGCCATCGGTGGGTTGTTTTCTTGTACAAGCTCGGTCAGATAGAGCGGCTCATTCAGGATGAAGAGGCTGCAAGAGAAGGTGTTGCCCACCTTGAGTTTGGAGTTTTCGGCTTGCTCAACGATGAACTTCTGATGGCCAAGGTAATGGAAGGTGCAACGGCGATTGGGCTTCCACGAGACGAAGACACGGGCACCTACTTCCAGGTTCTCAGTGTTGATGTGGGCTGAATCCAGGGGATTGGAGCCGCTGTCACGACCAATCGTTTCGAGGAAGCTGTTCCAACTGTCGAAACCGAGGAATTTTGACAGGACATCGAGGGTGCTGTTTCGTATTTGCTCCGTGCTATCGACGTAACCCCATAGTCTTTTCAGGGTGGCGTAACTGACGGTCTGCCGGGTGCGTTCCTGGATGGCACATTCGAGAAAGTAAAAGTCATTGGGGGTGAACATCTTGCGATTCAAGTCATCCTCAATCCTTTTTTTGAGCTCATTGATTTCAGGACTGGTCTTTTGTAGCATCTCGTGAAAATTTTCCAAAAGTAAGCTTTTTTCCCAATCCCCGCCAATACATTTTGGTTCATTTTGTCATTTCATCGTAAAAATGTTTATTTTTGCGTACTAAAATGTCGTTATGGACGATATCAGCACATCAGGACCGATTCAAGAACAGTTTTTCCTGCCCTCTGAGATGAATTCCACCTACGAGAAGGTGCCCAGCCGTGGATTCAACCAACTGGTAAAGGTGAAACGGCAAGGAAGATGGTATATGCTGAAAGGACTGAAACCCGAGTTTCAACAACAAATCGTCAACTTGGAGTTGCTGAAGAAAGAGTTTGAGCTGATGGTGCAGCTCGACCATCCCAACATCGTGAAGTCATACGCCAAGGAGTTGAACGAAACGTTTGGGCCTTGCATCGTCATGGAATACATCGACGGCATGACCCTCGACCGGTTTCTTGAGAGCAACCCTTCGAGGCAGAAGCGCCGTAAAATCGTTGATCAGTTGGTGGATGCCTTGACCTACATCCACAGCAAGCAGGTCCTTCATCGCGACTTGAAACCGAGCAACATCCTTATTACGCGCAACGGCAACAACGTGAAGATCATCGATTTCGGCTGGTCCGACACCGACGACTATGCCATCTTGAAGCAGTCGGCTGGCACCAAGAAATACATGGCTCCGGAACAGTTGGTGCCCGACCAAAAAACCGATTGTCGCACCGACATCTATGCCTTTGGCTTGCTGTTGCGGATGTTGTTTCCGCACCGTTACCGCCTTGTTTCCAACCGATGCACCCAAAAAGATCCCTCCCGTCGCTATCCCGACATGGAGGCGGTGCGCAAAGCCTTGGAACGCCAGGATCAAGCCCGGAGGTCGTTGCCCATCGTGACGACGCTGGCACTCGCGGCGTTGTGTGTGTTGCTGGTGGCGCGACGTCCCGCTGCTCCTCCAGAGGTGCCCGAGACCCTGGTCACCGTCATGACGGTTGATGAAAAGAATTACTTGGATGAAGCTTCGTGGTATTTTGCCCAATTAGCACAACCGATCATCCAAGAAGCCAAACAAGGTAAGGAGTATCGGGAGGTGTTGTTGGCACGATTGTCGAATACCATTGGGGAGATGAGGGATCTGCGCAACACGATGAGCTTGCTTTATTCGGGCAATGCTCAGAAAAAGACGACTTTTGATGTGACTCATCTTCAAACCGTGGAGGACCATCACAAAAAAGCTTCGGGAATCATCAATGACCACTGCAGGTCGTATAAAGAGGATTATCAAAAGCATCGGATTGACCAAGCTGCCTTCGACAGTTTGGAATGGCTTGTCGCTGCCGAGGTGGTCACCTTGCCGGTCACCGGCGTTACGGCCACCACCGCCACTGGGGTCATCGATGTGGTTGGAAAGAGCTATTGTGGCGGGATGGAGATGGGACTGTGCTGGGGGATGCTACATGCTCCTACTGTCAAGGGGCAACATGCCTGCTGCGATCATTTGGGCGACAGCATCGTCCTAAGCGGACTGCTTCCTTATGCCACCTATTTCGCCAGGGCCTATCTTTCGGGCAGTGCCGGCATCGTTTACGGCAACGAGGTCACCTTCAACACCCTGCCTTCCAAAACCAAGATGCAGTTGCCCGAAGGTGCGTTGCCCGGGCTGTTCTCGGTGGGTGAGGGCAAGCAGGTGTATTTCTCGAAAGGCAACCTTCAGTATCGGGCCACGACGCGAACCTGGCGTTTCGCGGAGCATCAGTATGATATCGTCGGATTGGACAACAACAAGATCTCGGAAACATACGACGGCTGGATCGACTTATTTGGTTGGGGCACCAGCGGCTATGACCATGGTGCGGTGAACTGGCAGCCTTGGAGTGGCAACAAGGACACGCAAAGCAACGCGTTGCATCGTGCCTACGGCGAGGCCTCATGCGACCTTTCTGACCATTCGGGCAAGGCCGATTGGGGCTACAACGCCATCTCGAACGGTGGCAACGAAGAGCATTTGTGGCATACCCCGAGCCGTGACGACTGGGCGTATCTGTTTTTTGTGCGCAATACGGCGTCTGGCGTGCGTTTCGCCAAAGCTTGTGTGAACGGCGTTAACGGTCTGCTGTTGTTACCCGACAACTGGGATGTGTCCACCTATCAGCTGAATTCAGTGAATACGTCCGAAATCGGGTATGACCGCAACGTGGTCGCTCTTGCCGACTGGGAGCAAATGCTGGAGCCTGCCGGAGCTGTGTTCTTGCCTGAAGCGGGTGCGCGCACCATTGACGGAGTCTATACGGATGTAGGAGCATACCATTCTTCTACCGCTGGTGCTGAAGATTCCTATGGCATCGGTTTCGTTTTTATCCTAGCCAATGGGCATCGTGGCGACGGTCTGGCGGTGCGGTTGGTGCGGGAGGTGGAATAAAAACGACCACGATATATTAAATTTGTTGTTTTATGGATGATTATAAGGTGTCTATTTATCCACGAAATGATATTTTATATACTTCGTGGATAAATAAATATCCAAAACGCTTGCTGGTTCGCAAATTATTTTGTTTATTTGCACCGTAATCAAGTTGACAAGAATATGGGCATCATCATCGGAAGGAAACGTGAGTCAGAGGAACTCATGAACATATATCATCGCCATCAGGCTCAATTAGTCGCGGTTTACGGACGCAGACGTGTTGGCAAGACTTATCTTGTCAGAGAACTATTCAAGGATCGTTTTGTGTTTTATCATACTGGATTGTCGCCTCTCGAATTGGAGGACACAAACCAACTGGAGGCTCAGCTGACGGCATTCAATTCCAGTTTGATCCGTTATGGAGCTGAAACGGATGTCCACCCCAAGAACTGGACGGAAGCTTTCGACAGGCTTTCTGCCTTGATTGACAGGGCGGATAAGAGCCAGCGTGCGGTGGTGTTTATTGACGAGATGCCATGGATGGACACACCACGGTCGGGCTTTATGACCGCCTTCGAGCATTTTTGGAATGGCTGGGGTGCTGGACAAGACCATCTGATGCTCATCGTCTGCGGGTCGGCTACTTCATGGATACAAGACAATTTCATCAACTCATACGGTGGACTCTATGACCGAGTGAATGCTGAAATACAACTTTCGCCCTTTAGTCTCCACGAAGCCGAGCAAATGCTGCAGATGCTGAATGTCACGATGTCACGATACGACATCCTGCAACTCTATATGACTGTGGGAGGCATTCCGATGTATCTGAGCTATGTGCAGCCTGGCTTCAGCCTTGCTCAGATCATCGATAGCCTGTTTTTTGACCGTAAAGCAAAACTGAAGGACGAGTTTGATCGTCTGTTCAACTCCATCTTCCGCTCGCCTGAACCGTATAAGGCCATCATCAAGCTGTTGGCGAAACGGCATGAGGGCTTTAGCCGCGATGAGATTGTCCAAATGACCGACATTCCTTCCGGCAAAGGTCTTTCTGATATGCTCCGGGCATTGGTGGCGGGCGATTTTATTGAATATTACAAACCCTTTGAGAATGACAAGCGAAATAAGAAGTATCGTCTTATTGACCCTTTCTGCCTGTTCTATCTTGATCAAGTAGAAAAACAAAACAGAGGAGAACACTTCTGGCGCGATAACGAGAACAGTCCAGTCCTGCATCCATGGCGTGGACGAGCCTTTGAGAACGCCTGCCTCTATCATATAGGTCAAATCAAATCAGCCTTGGGGGTGGGTGGTGTCAGTTCCGAGAATGCTGCATGGACGATGCGAGGTATAGAAGGGCAGAAAGGAATGCAAATCGACCTTATCATCAACCGTTCCGACCGAGTGGTTAATCTGTGCGAGATGAAATTCGTCAACACTGAGTTCGCGGTAACGAACGATTATGAGATGAAGCTCCGCGAGCGCCTGAATTGGATGATAGAGCACGTAAGTCGTCGCCACAATGTACAGATGACACTCGTTACCACATACGGTCTGAAATACGGTATCCATAGCGGTGTTTTCCAGAAAGTGGTAACCCTTGACCATCTGTTTGAGCCTTAGTCCTCAACACAAGTTGACGTTACTCCATTCGCGGTGCGCTTGGTGCTGGATTCAGAATAAAAATGCGTTTATTTCGCTACCTTTTGAAATCCTTCTCGATGTCAGAAGATATAATCCGATTCGTCTTCGGCAGGCGCGTCTGATTCCATAAACATCACAAGGTAAACGGGCATGTAAGTGATCTTGCCGTCTTGACGAATCAGGCGTTCGTTGGAGACAACAGTAGCTGCAGAGATGTGATAGTCGGGGTTGCCCAGAAGGTTGTTGAGGGCACTGTGCACGGTGTAGTCCTTGCCCGACTTGACCTCAATCGGGAGAGGACTCATGGCCGTGTAGTTGTCAATCAGGTAATCCACTTCGCCCTGCTTGCGCTGGTCATAGTAGAAAAGCTTGTGTCCGTGGGCACGTAGTTCTTGCGCTACCACGCTCTCATAGACGCTTCCGAGGTTAATGCTGCGCACGTCGTCGAGCACGGGTCGGATGTTGTTGCGATAGAGCTGGCCAGTGAGCAACCCCACATCGTTCAGGTAGAGCTTCAGCAGATTTTTCTGTAACAACTCGCTTAATGGAAAGTGGGGGTTGGCAATGGCGTGAACGGCCAGCGCGATGCCCGACGAGATGAGATACTCGAACTCCTCCTGGTACTGCTCGAAGCGGTCGCCTTTCTTGCCGCGAATCTCCTTCGCCACGATGCGTTTCTTCTTGTTCTCCATCTGCGAGGGAATCATCTCGTAGATGCGGCGGATGAGCAGCTTTTTGTTCTGCTCCTTCTCGTACTTGGAAGCATCGGAGGCATAGAGGCCGCGGATACCCTCCTGCACCTCGCGCACCCGGACGATATTGTGCGTACTGAGGTAGGTGTTGACGGCTTCGGGCATTCCGCCTACCAGCAGATAACGACGGAAAAGGTCCATCACGTAGTTGTGATGCTCCTCGGTGAGACTCTGATGGTTCTCGTAGGCATCGCGAAGCATATTGAGGGCTTCGGCACCGAAACCGTTGGCAATGAGGAACTCCTCGAAGTCGAGTTGGAACATCTCCTTGGGGATGACGCTACCAACGGGGATGGAGGTCGCATCCTGCAGCGTGATGCCCAGCAAGCTGCCGCTGGTGATATAGCGGTAGCGGCCATCCTCGCGAAAGAATTTCAGCATGGTGAGATACTGCGGGTAGTGTTGAATTTCGTCGAGAAACACCAGCGTGTCGTTGCGGTCGCCCAGCCGGTCGCCAGCCACCATGCTGAGGGTCAGGTAGAAGTCCTCCTTCTTGTGGATGTTCTTGAAGAGTTGGTCGCCTTCGTCGTCCTCCACGAAATTGATCTCCACAAAGTTATTATAGAGCCGCGTGCCCACTTCGCGAATGCTGAACGACTTGCCAATCTGACGGGCACCTTGTAATATGAGAATCTTGTCGGTACCCGACTTCAGGTGGTTTTCGAGATACGATGTAATCTTGCGGTACAGCATGGTAATCTACACTTTTCAAATAAATTTTGCGGTCAAAAACCACACTTTTCAATGTGATTCCCGAATACAAAAATACACTTTTCAAACAAACTAGCAATTTTTCTTTTTTACATTTTTGAATTTTTTTTTGCGTCCTTTTGTGCCAGCCGGTAAAGGTTGATAGTTTGGGAAGGTTAAACTATTTGAGGGTCCTTTGGTCAATACAAAAACCCAAATGCCCACAATGGAATCTTATGGAAAGTCGAACTGTCGATGTCATCAGCGGCGACATAGCCTTTGGCTTCTTCCTTTACTTGACGTAATGTCTTGTCGTGTCCTCCCACTTCAATAGTTAGATTCCCGTTAATCCGGAAGTCACCGCTCTTCATCCCGCCATATTCCACACGGTGACCCGCCGAATGAAGTTGGTTGCAGAAGAAGGTTTCACGGACAGTGCCAATTTCAGGCTGTTTGTCCGATAAAATGTAAAGCAGGTTGCTGTTGTCGAGCAGGATTTTGTCGGGCTTCTGCAAATCTGTGATGGTGCTCATCTCTGTAAACAACCTGTGGATCAGCGAAGCCTCTTCGAGATGCTTCAGATATTTCAAGGTAGTGGGACGTTGGATGCCGATAGTGGTCGATAATTTGGTGATGTCAACCTCGTATGGGACCATTTGTGACAGCACGTTCAGCAGGGCTTTGACGCGGCGGGTGTTGCCTGTCTCTAACCCTCTGTAATTCGGAAGTTCAGTATCAATGATATAGTTGACCACCGATTCCACGGTATTCTGATAGTTCGTTTTGCTTTCGAAATAAAACGGATAGTAGCCAGCCTTCAGATAGCTCTTGAAATGTTCCAAGGGGTGGCATTGCTGCTTGACCTCGGTGCAGAACTGATTGGGGGTGGAGAGGAGCTGGTCCAACGAGATGGTTGGGGCGTTGACACCGAATCCCATCGTCAAGTATTCGCGAAACGATAGTCCGGGCATGGAATAAGCTGTGAGACGGCGCGAGAGGTCAGCTTGCCCGTCGTTGATTTGCAGTAGTGATGAGCCACTGATGACGATGTGAAGGTTTCGATGAAGGTCGTAGATATCCTTGATTTCTCGGCTCCAATTTTCATATTTGTGGATTTCGTCGATAAAAAGGTGTTGGCCGCCTATTTTGCAAAACTGGTTGGCGGTATCAACGAGGGTATGAGTGGCAAAGTAGGGGGCATCGGCGGAGCAAAACAACACATGCCTGTCGTCGGGCGCATAATGTTGTTTGATGTATTGCTGCATGAGGGTTGTTTTTCCCACGCCTTTTGGCCCCTTGATGGCGATGAGCCGGAGCGACCAGTCGATTTGCTGCATGAAACTCCTGATGAATTCCATGGGGACGATAGAGAGGTATTCATCGTGACGTTCAAATAGTTTGTCCATAGTTGTTTTTTTTCTATTTCAAGTTCAAGCTGCAAATATATGTGTATTTTACAAAATACAAAATCTATTTGAAAGTGTATTTTGCAAAATACGCTTCGGGTTGACATGCTCTTAAAAGAAAACGAGGGTAAATAATTCAATCCCTGAAACACAAAACGATTCAGAATAAAAATACATTTATTTCGCTACGAAACCACAAAAACGCAGTTCGTAGCGAAATAAAGGCTGAATTCATCGCAACCCCCTTGTCTAGGGTGGTCATTTCAACAGGCTTTAGAATTCTTTATATCTTATTGATAATCAGACCGATGCAAAATGACCCAAAATGACCCAACGGAACAAGGATTTTTTTTTATTTATTTGTAAAGTAATTTGCAAAAGAACAATCAGTGGACGAAAATAATAATCATTTTTAAAATTTAAAACGTTATTTATATGAATAAACATCTACAAAACAAGAAGCGCATTATGCTTCTATTTGTTGCATTCTTCATGGGAATAGGTGCGTCATGGGCTTATGATTATGATTTTTCCGCTATTGCCCCAAGCGGACAAACCTTGTATTATGACATAATTAGCAGTACTGATCATACTGTTGGTTTGGTTAGTCCTAATGAAGCTTATCAGGAAGTTCCTTATGTTATAGGGGACCTTATTATACCAAGTGAGGTTAGCTACGATGGGGAAATTTACACAGTGACTGCATTGTTGAATAATCATCATGAGGGAGCATTCCAAATGACAGGCATTACAAGCGTTGTAATTCCTGAAACAGTAAACAATGTGCAAGCAGCGGCTTTCTATCAATCAACTGCGTTGACCACGATAATATGCCTTGCTACAACACCACCATCATCAAGTGGAGGAGGATATGAATATGATACATGGGCCTCATTTTATGGTCTTTCGGAGAATTGTGTGTTGTATGTTCCTGAAGGTAGTTTTGAAAGTTATCAGGCAGACGATTACTGGGGTAGCCGCCTACCCGTTCAAGCGATAGATGGACAGCCTCATGAAATCATAGCTATTGCGATGCCTACTGAAGGCGGTATGGTGAGTGGGGAAGGAACCTATGAATGGAACAGTGCCTGTACGCTGACCGCCACGCCTAACGAGGGCTACATTTTCCTGTATTGGACTGAAGACGGCGTTAGGGTGTCGAATGATGCCGAGTATTCATTCAATGTAACTAGCGACAGAAACTTAGAGGCTCATTTTGTTGAGGAAGGCTCGATGTGCAACCTGGTTGTCCAACTCTTTGATTCCTATGGTGACGGATGGAATGGCAACAAACTGGTGGTGAGTCATGGGGATGAAAGCAGTGAAGAAATCACCCTCTCTGGAGGATCATCCGGTGAACAAACCATAACTGTTATTAATGGTGATCACATTACGCTGACATGGATTAACGGACAATACATAGGCGAGTGTTCTTTCAATATTTGTTATTCGAACGGCAATGTCATTTACCATGGTGAAAATATGAGCAGCAATTTCTCGTATGAGTTCGATGTGGACTGTGAGGAAATACCTGGAACGACTGGAAATGACGGTACATTAACAGTTTATGATGGCACTGTTCAAAATGAAGGCATGCCCATCATTGGTTGGGGAGCTTGTTATCTTTTCAAATGCGAATACGTGATGCCTGCTAGCGACCTTGCTCCAATGAAGGAGAGTTTGATTACGTCCATGACCTGTTATAACACGGATTCTAATGTGTCGTATGGTTCTGCCAGTTTCAAGGTCTTTATGAAAGAGGTGGATTTTGAGAATTTTGATGACAGCGATGTTTTCCAAGGATATGAAGACGGAACTGTCGTTTACGAAGGTAGCCTTTTCCTGTCATCACAAGGTCTTTTGGAAATTGAATTCACGACACCCTATTATTATCAAGGGGGAAATTTGTTGATAGGAGTATATAATTGTGTGAAGGGTAATAGAGTTGGTTGGAGTTATTTCTATGGGCAAACCCTGAGTCATGAAACAGGCTTTGTGAGTACTTTAAACGAGGGAGACGATATTAATCTTCTTACTGGACCAGGCTTTAGGGAGACATTTATGCCTAAAACTACTTTCACTTTTACAGAACTAAATGGTGCATATAACATTACTTCTATGTCAAGTCCTATTGAGGGCGGCACAGTGACAGGAGCAGGAGAGTATGCATTGGGAGAAACGTGTACATTGATCGCCACACCTAACGAGGGTTATACTTTCGTCAATTGGACTGAGGATGGCGAGGAGGTCTCCACGGATCCCACGTATCTTTTCACGGTAGCGGGTGAACGCTCTTTGACCGCCAACTTCAGTTTGAACAGTTATGAGGTCACCGCTGTGGCCGACCCGATGGAGGGTGGCACAGTGGAAGGAGCAGGCACCTATAACCATTTTGATGAATGTACGCTGACGGCCATAGCCAACGAGGAATACGCCTTCGTCAACTGGACGGAGAACGGGGAAGAGGTCTCCACTGATCCTGAATATTCCTTCACGGTGACCAGCGACAGGGAATTGACAGCTGTTTTTGCTATTCAAGAAGTATTCCCCATAGGAGCCATTAATAGCACCTTCGCTGTAAATGAAAATGGAGACAAAGTGTGTTTTTCAATAGGCAATCTGCAATATCAAGCTTCTACCAACACATGGAGGTTTGCAGAGAACCAATATGACATTGTAGGTAGTACTAATAGTAATATTTCACAAACCTACAGTGGTTTTATTGATTTGTTTGGATGGGGTACCAGTGGCTGGAATAATGGCAATTCCAATTATCAGCCTTGGTGTAGTACCAATGCTATGAATCAGTGGACATTTTATGGCCCGTATGGATTGTACGATTTAACCGAGCAATATGCCAACTCTGATTGGGGAGTATATAATTCAATTTCAAATGGAGGTAATGAATCAGGTATTTGGAGAACGCTGTCGAAAGATGAATGGGATTATGTTATTAATAGTAGGATTACTTCATCTGGAATACGTTATGCCAAAGCAAAAGTGAATGAGGTATGTGGTTTGGTTTTATTGCCAGATTTATGGGATAGCTCTTGCTATACTTTTAATAGCCCTAATGACGGAGAAGCTGATTTTGATAGTAATACAATATCGCAATCCGAGTGGGAAGAAGTGCTTCAAATCAACGGTGCTGTGTTTTTGCCTAGTGCTGGCGCACGAGTGGGACAGTCTTTAGTGTGTGAGAACAGAGGTTCCTACTGGTCATCTTCCTATTTCAACGACAGCAATAGCTACAGCACTTTCTTCGATGGAACTAATTGTGCTTATGCCTTTTATGTGTATGAGTCAGAATTAATAATAGATTATAATCATCGATGCGATGGATTAAGCGTTCGGTTGGTTTCTCCTGTCACGTTGAGTTACTATAGCATCAACGCCACGCCGAACCCGGCTGAAGGCGGAACGGTGAGCGGCATGGGCGAGTATGCTCTCGGCGTGTCGGTTACATTGACGGCCACAGCCAATGAGGGTTATACCTTCGTCAACTGGACGGAGAACGGCGAAGTGGTTTCCACGGATGCCGAGTATTCCTTCACGGTGACCTGCAACAGAGATCTCATCGCCAACTTCATGAGCGATGTGGTGAATAATGATGAAAGCTCACTTACCGTATGTGACGGAACAGTCACCAACGAATGCTTCCCTGTTACTGGCTGGTGTATTAATCAATACGGGAAACAGGAGTATGTCATGCCGTCCTCCATGCTTGCCGAAATGAACGGCTCGTGCATCACCTCCATGAAATGCTACTCCTCCAATTATTCGTCAGTCTCTTATGGCTCTGCCTATTTCCAGGTGTTCATGAAAGAAGTTGACTCAGCGACGATTTCCGAATATCAGGGAATTGAAGACGCAACCATCGTTTACGAAGGAAGCCTCTCGGTTTCTAACGGCGAGTTGTTGATTAATTTCACCACACCATATTGTTACCATGGAGGTAATCTTTTGATTGGTGTCTATAATCCTGTAAAGGCATCCTTCCAGATCTTTAATGGTAGATTCTATGGCATCACCGTCCAAGATTCCGATATTTGCGGATGGGATCCCAACAGCATTGATAACATCTTTGGCTCAAATGGTCAGTTCTGGAACTTCTTACCGAAAACCACTTTCACCTATGTCGGTATGGAAGGTGTGTTTAATGTTACTACCATTCCTGCCCCAGCTGTTGGAGGCACGGTTTCAGGAGCAGGAGCCTACGCATGGGATGAAACTTGTGTTTTGACCGCTTTGGCCAACGAGGGATACATCTTCGACAACTGGACGGAGAACGGAGAGGTGGTTTCCACCGAAGCCGAGTATTCCTTCACAGTTTATGGTGATAGGATTTTGGTAGCTAACTTCATCTACAGCACCGTCCAGCCAGATTATTTCAACATCAACGCTGCACCGAATCCGTCTGAAGGCGGCGTGGTAACCGGTGATGGTTATTACGAATTTGGTTCTTTGGTTACTTTGACGGCTACGGCAAATGAAGGTTTTAGCTTCGTCAGCTGGATAGAGAATGGGGAAGAGGTCTCTGCTGATGCTACATATACCTTCACAGTGACAGGGGAAAGGAATCTGTTGGCGAACTTTACTGTGGCTGAAACTTCCGAAGTCAATCACTGGACACCTAACAGTTCCTCCTTCGCCAATAACATGACTTTGACGGGTGTCATCATGATTGATGGTGTGGAACAAACTTCGGATAGATTGGAACTGGGAGCCTTCTGTGGAGAACAGTGCCGCGGCAGCCAGTCGGCTTCCTGTTTTGGCCCAACCCAACGTTATGTGGTCCAAATCACTATCTTCGGCGAAATGGGAGACCAGATTTCCTTCCGTCTCTATGACCATGAAACAGAACAGGAACTCGACCTTGTATCGCCCGCTCCTGTCAACTTCAATGTCGATGGCTACGGCAATCTCCTCAACCCATACGTTTTGAACTTCATTTCTTCCTTCGCATCTTCCCAAACCACTCCGCTCACGGAGGGCTGGAACTGGTGGTCGAGTTATATTGAGCTTTCCGGTATCAATGGACTTTCATTGGTGGAGAGCAGCCTTGGCGAGCATGGCCTGTTAATCAAATCAAGGGATAATGGTTATGTGGAAAGTTTCGAAAATAATGGCAGTTTAATGTGGTTTGGCACTTTGAAATCCATCAACAACGAGCAACTGTATATGATTCGCACCAATGCGGCCTGTGAGGTCAGTGTAACAGGAGAGCCTGCCAATCCTGAAAACCATCCCATCACCCTCAACCCAGGCTGGAACTGGATAGGTTTCCCCTGCCAGCAGCCCATGAGCGTCGGCACCGCCATGAGTGGCATTACCCCCGAAGGCGATGACATCGTCAAGGGTCGCAACGGCTACGCCTCGTACTACGCCGGCGACGGCAACTGGTATGGCACCCTCAACACCCTGGAACCTGGGCAAGGCTATATGTACCAGTCGCTCGGCGACGAGGCCAAGACATTGGTCTATAATACTAACCGTAGCGAGACCACCAGTGTCAACGTCACTCCGGAACACAACATGTTCAAGCCTTACGCTGGCGACTATGCCAACAACATGACCCTCACCGCTGTGGTGGAACTCAACGGCCACGAGCTGCGCCAAGAAGGTTATGAGCTGGCCGCCTTCGTCGGCGACGAGTGCCGAGGCAGCGTGAAACTGCTGTGGGTCGCTCCGTTGGATCGCTATGTGGCCTTCCTGACCGTGTTTGGCGAGCAGGACGAGACAATGACGTTCCGTCTCACTGACGGCACCGCCATCGCTACCGCCGCCGAAAAGCAGTCGTTCACCGTTGATGCCACCTTGGGAACCCTCACCAGTCCCGTTGTCTTGCGATTCGGCAACCTCGGCATCGATGACAGTGTGATGCCTCAGGTGTCGGTCTATCCCAACCCGTCCGACGGCGTGTTCCAGGTGGAAGGCACTGGCATCGAGAGGGTGGAGGTTTACAACACCCTGGGTCAGCGCGTCTTCATGGAGAAAGCCAAGGCCGACATGATGAGTGTGGATCTCAGAGCCCAGGCCGAAGGCCTCTATACGCTGCGTGTGGTCACCGCCGACGGAGTTTCAGTCCATAACATTGTAAAGAGATAAGTCTTGTGTTATTAGGTAAAAACGCAATAATCATGAGAAAACATCTTTTATTTCTGATCCTCATGCTGGCTAGCGGCGTATTATCCGCTGGCCATTGGACCCCAGTAACTGCTCCCTACGCCTTGAACATGACGATGACGGGTGTTATCCAGCTCTATGGGATAGAGCAGCAGAGTGCCACCCTCGAGGTGGGGGTGTTCTGCGGCGATGAATGCCGTGGAAGCCAGCAGCCTGAGTATTTCGCCCCTGCGCAGCGTTATGTGCTGTGGCTCACTGTTTACGGTGCCGAAGGCGATGAGTTCACGTTCAAGCTCTACAACCACGACAGTGGCGAGGAGCTGGAGCTGGGTCTGGAGGAGACGCTGGTTTTCAACGCCGACGGCTACGGCAGCCTGTCGAACCCGTATCTGATGAATTTCAAGGCTGCGGCTTCGTCGTCATCAGAAACCCAGTGTGTCAATGTGCCCATCCTGCTGATGCAGGGCTGGAACTGGATCAGCTGCCTGCTCACCGAGGTGAAGCCGATAGAGGAGGCGTTGAGCAATCTCGTCCCCAACAACGGCGACATGATCAAGGGTCAGGGCAACAACAGCACCTACGATGCCGCTTCAGGCGAATGGGTGGGTTCTCTTCGGCTGATGATTCCCGGCGAGGGCTACATCTACCTGCGAAACGGCGGGACGACGACGTTCATCTATCCAAAGTAAGGCGTTTCGTTTTATATAATTCATTCCTCTGTTGACGCTCCCTGGAAATGCTTTCTGGGGAGCGTCAAAATTTTACGGAAGTCCTTAGAAGCTGTTTTGATTTTTTTTCGAGCTTATTTGAGAGGGATTTTTGAGGATGATTTTTCTGTTGAGCGAACGACGATAGCGGGCTATCGGAGTGAGCGAAACAAAAAATCAGACCAAAAAGACCCTCAAAGAAGCCGA